>JAZRTU010000150.1:0-1769 GCA_045652185.1 Eubacteriales bacterium
CAACCGACCGTAAGTGAGGTTATATCGCTTTTGTGCGTAGCTTGCATGGCAAGCCGCGAAAATATATGGCATTTGCGAAAGGAAATATATCGCCATAAAAAAGAGCTTCTGTGTCCACAGAAGCAGTGCTTGCAAAGAAAAGAGGACGAGGAGTTTTACAGCTCCTCGTCCTTTTCCTGTCGGTAGGTAACGTACTTTATTAAATTTCAAAAACTGTCCTTTAGAGTACGCACCTTATAAGCCGTCTTTTTTTATGAGCGAAAGAAAGGGACGGCATCAGCCGTCCGCCTATATTGCAGTTCCAATCAAGATGGAAGCATACCAAGATGGGTGGTTTTTGTGCCACAATAGTTACTATGCGAGGATGTTCTTTCTTTCAAGGGGCTCTGCGCCCCTTGACCCGCACAACCTTTAAAAAGGTTGACGAAACTTTTGATTGTTGGTGATGTAACTGCTTCGGCACTGACAAGGCACTCCTGCAATTTGAGTTTTTTGGAAGAGCTCGAGAAACCTTTTTCGAAAAAAAGGTTCAAATAATCGCATTTTTAGGGGCTCCGCCCCACACCCCGCGAACTTTTGAAAAAGTTCGATCAAAACTTTCGTATTTTTGGTGATGAAGCCGTTTCGATACCGAAAAAGCAACACGGAATACGGCGCTGCCGCCGGCAGAAAAGGTTGACGAAACTTTTAATTCTGTGTTACTTTGTGCTTGTTACTTATTTATATACCTTTGACGATCAAGGGGAAACTTTTTATCGAAATTTCTCTTTAGAACCTCTCGGCGACTTTCTATCTCTTTTTTCCGGCGAGGTATCTAAAACCCACAGAATAAAAATTTCCGACGAAGTAACGGATACCTCGTCGGAAAAAAGCAATATAAAATCTTTGAAGGGTTTCCAAAGGGGAACTTTCTATAGAAAGTTCCCCTTTGGTCGCCGAAGGCATAATATAAATATCAATAAGTACAAAGCAACACGGAATTGTGCTATTTCTTGAATTTTGAGATTTGGCGTTGAGCCATAACGAGATCGAAGTATCTTCCCTGCTTACGCATCAGCTCGTCGTGGCTTCCCATCTCCTCGATTTTTCCTTTTTCGAGTACGATGAGCTTTGTACAGTTGCGAAGTGTCGAAAGTCTATGCGCTATCGCCAGTGTCGTTCTGTTCTTCGTCAACGCCGCAACGGAGTCTTGGATGAGCTTTTCCGTTTCCGTGTCGAGCGATGCTGTCGCTTCGTCAAGAATGAGAAGCTTCGGGTTTCTGAGCACCGCACGCGCGATCGCGATACGCTGACGTTCACCGCCCGAAAGCGTTTGTCCGCGCTCACCGACCATCGTATTATAGCCGTCGGGCAACTTCATAATGAATTGATGCGCGTTCGCAAGCTTCGCCGCTTTTATTACCTCTTCCGGTGTGGCGTTCGGATTAGCATACGCAATATTTTTATAGAGCGTGCCTTTGAACAAGAACGTTTCCTGCAATACAACACCTATTTGACTACGCAAACAATGTTGTGAATAGTCGCGAATATCGATATCGTCGATCAAAAGGTTACCTTCGTCTAAATCATACAAACGCATAACGAGATTGATGAGCGTACTCTTACCAACGCCGCTTCGTCCGACGATACCGAGCATTTCGCCCTGCTTCACCTCAAGGTTGATATTCTTTAGCACATATTCACCTTTGTCATATCCGAAATATGCGTTCTTAAGCGTGATATTGCCGTCGATCTCGCGTTCGATAGATTCATCAAGGTCGATCATATCT
>JAZRTU010000151.1:0-13144 GCA_045652185.1 Eubacteriales bacterium
TAAATAATTAAATGATATTTATACTTGAAACAAAACATCAATGGGGAAAGCATGAATAAATTCAAATTACATTCCAACTATAAGCCAACGGGTGACCAACCGGAAGCAATAGAAAAATTAATAAACGGAATACAAAATGGCTACGATGAGCAGGTTCTTCTTGGCGTAACAGGTTCGGGTAAAACCTTTACAATGGCGAATATTATAGCCGCTGTAAATAAACCAACCCTCGTTCTCGCCCATAATAAAACCCTAGCTGCTCAGCTTTGCAGTGAGTTCCGTGAATTTTTCCCCGAAAACGCAGTCGAGTATTTCGTATCCTACTATGATTATTATCAACCCGAAGCCTATGTACCGGGAAAAGATATCTATATCGAAAAAGATGCATCGATAAATAATGAGATCGATAAATTGCGTCATAGCGCAACAGGCGCATTGTTTGAAAGAAATGATGTAATAATAGTATCGAGCGTCTCATGTATATATACTTTGGGTGATCCCGAAGAATATAAAAAACAGGTTATTTCACTTCGTCCGGGAATGCAGATGGATCGCGATCAGCTAATAAAAAAGCTTGTCGCACTTCAATATTCAAGAAGTGATATCTCTTTTGAACGTAATAATTTTAGAGTTCGCGGCGACGTCGTTGAGATTTTCCAACCAAGCTATACAAGTGAAGCTGTGCGCGTTGAGTTTTTTGGTGACGAGATCGACCGTATATCGGTAATTGATATTGTGACTGCCGATATAAAAGCGCGTTTGTCTCACGTTGCTATCCTACCGGCAACCCATTATGTAACCGACGAAGATAAACGTGAAAAGGCACTCAAAGAAATCGAAGATGAATTGATAGAACGCGAAAAATGGTTTATAAAGCACGATAAATTGATCGAGGCTCAAAGAATTCGCCAAAGAACTATGTACGATATAGAGTGTATCCGAGAAATTGGTTTTTGTAGCGGTATCGAGAACTATTCAAGAATTCTCTCCGGCAGAGAACCGGGCGTTACGCCATACACTCTGCTTGATTATTTTCCGAAGGATTTCCTTGTCCTCATTGACGAAAGTCACGTAACAGTACCTCAAGTCAAAGGAATGAGCGCAGGCGACACAGCCCGAAAAAAGAACCTCATAGATTACGGCTTCCGTCTACCATCGGCATATGATAACCGTCCGCTTCGTTTTGATGAATTTCTTGAGAAAAAGGGAACGACTATCTATGTTTCCGCAACTCCGAAGGAATTTGAAAAAAACAGATCATCTCAAATAGCCGAGCAGATAATCCGTCCGACAGGACTCCTCGATCCAGAGGTCGAAGTCCGCCCGATAAAAGGTCAAATAGACGATCTTCTCAGTGAGATCAAAATAAGAACCGATAAAAATCAACGTGTCTTGGTCACAACTTTGACACGAAAAATGGCAGAAGATCTAACTGAGTTTTTGGCATCCAATGGAGTCAATTGTAAATATATCCATTATGACATCGATACAATAGAGCGAATGGAGCTTTTGCAAGGCTTAAGGAAAGGAGATTTCGACGTACTTGTCGGAATCAACCTTCTGCGTGAAGGCCTTGATTTGCCCGAAGTTTCTCTTGTAGCAATAATAGACGCAGATAAAGAAGGCTTCTTGCGCTCTGAAAACTCGCTTATCCAAACGATAGGACGTGCAGCCCGTAATGCAGAGGGTAAGGTTATAATGTACGCGGATAAGATCACCGATTCAATGAAAAGAGCTATCGACGAAACGAACCGCAGAAGAACCATCCAAAAAGCATATAACGATAAACACGGTATAACCCCGAAAACAATAGTAAAAGAGGTACATTCGGTTCTTGAAATAACCTCAAAAGCTGAATTAGATGCTGCAGAAACCTCAAAGATGAGCGCTGCACAACGCAAATCCCTCATCGAAAAATTAACCGCAGAGATGAAACGCGCCGCAAAAGAACTTGATTTTGAAACAGCAGCATTACTTCGTGACAGAATAAGAAGAATTGCAGCAAAATCTGAACAAAGATAAAAGGAAAAGAAAAAGTGGCAAAAGAAAAAATAGTAGTAAAAGGGGCAAGAGTCCATAACCTTAAAAATATAGACCTTGAGATCCCAAGAGATAAAATGATCGTTTTTACAGGCTTGTCGGGAAGCGGAAAATCTTCTCTTGCGTTCGATACGATCCACGCAGAAGGACATCGCCGATTTGTCGAATCGCTTTCGTCATATGCAAGAATGTTCCTCGGACAGCTTGATAAACCCGATGTCGATATGATCGAAGGACTCTCTCCGTCGATCTCGATCGACCAAAAAACGACCTCGAAAAACCCACGTTCGACCGTAGGTACCGTAACGGAAATATACGATTACCTCCGTCTTCTGTACGCGAGAATAGGTATCCCACATTGTCCGATTTGCGGTGAACAGATATTACAGCAAAGCATCGATGAAATAATCGAAAATATAATGCTTCTTCCCGAAGGTACAAAGTTTATGGTCCTTTCTCCGATAGTAAGAGGGAAAAAGGGTTATCACGAAAAGGTTTTTGAAGATGCTCGTAAAAACGGTTATGTCCGTGTTCGTGTTGACGGTACAATGTATGATCTCGGCGAAGAATTTGAGCTTGATAAAAATAAGAAGCATAACATCGAAATAGTAGTTGACCGTCTCATAATGAATCACGAAACAATAAGAGGGCGCCTTGCCGATTCGATCGAAAATTCGGCAAAACAGTCGGGGGGTATAGTCAATATCGTTTTGATGCAAGAGGTTGAAGGCTTTAAAACAGAGATGATCTTCTCGCAAAACTATGCATGTAAAGAGCATGGAGTAAGCCTCGGTGAGCTTGCGCCGCGTATGTTTTCATTCAACAGCCCGTTCGGTGCTTGTGAAAAATGTGACGGACTGGGCGAGCATTTCGTCTTGTCACCCGCAAAAATAATCCCGGATATAAATAAATCTCTCGCAGAGGGAGCAGTCAACGTAAATGGATTTAAAAGCCTTGATAGCACCTCGTATTATGGCAGATTTCTTAATACTCTCGGCGCTTACTACGGATTTACTGTCCATACACCGTTGACAAAATACTCAGAAAAAGCAATGAAGCTTTTACTCTACGGAAATAACTCCGATGAAGGCGTAAAAAGAAGTGATATAACAGAACCGCAATTTGACGGCATAATCTCAATGATAAAACGCAGATATGAACAAGCATTGAATATGAATGAAATGCGTGAGTATTATGAGCAGTTTATGGATAATGTTCCTTGCCATGTTTGTCAGGGAAAACGCCTAAAAAAAGAAAGCCTCGCCGTAACGGTAGGAGGGCTGAATATATCAGAGCTAACAGAATTATCGATCGGAAAAGCGCTCGATTTCTTCAAAAATCTTCAATTAATGGCAAAAGAACGCGATATTGCGAAAGAGATATTAAAAGAGATCAACGGTCGTCTTGGCTTTTTAACAAGTGTAGGTCTTGATTACCTGACACTTGCAAGACGCTCGTCCAACCTAAGCGGCGGCGAAGCTCAACGTATTCGTTTGGCAACTCAAATAGGTTCATCGCTCGTAGGAGTGCTCTATATCCTTGATGAACCCTCAATAGGTCTCCATCAACGCGATAACGTAAAAATGATAAATACATTAAAAAGACTTCGAGATATTGGCAATACGGTAATTGTAGTCGAACACGATGAGGAAACGATGATGTCTGCTGACTATATCGTTGACGTCGGTCCGTATGCAGGTATCCATGGCGGTGAAATTGTTGCAACAGGATCACCCGAAGAGATAATGAAATGCGAAAACTCGCTAACAGGAAAGTATCTCAGCGGAGAGCTAAAGATCGCTATCCCCGAAAAAAGAAGACAGGGAAGCGGGAAAAAACTCACTGTTGTCGGCGCAAGAGAGAATAACCTGAAAAACGTGAATGTTGATATCCCACTTGGAAAACTCGTATGCGTAACGGGTGTTTCAGGTAGCGGAAAATCTTCACTTGTAAACCATATCCTCTATAAAGGCGCGTGTAAGCACTTCGGACGAATAGTGAATAACCTTGGAAAATTTGATAGAATAGATGGACTTGAAGCAATAGACAAGGTAATAGCTATCGACCAGTCGCCAATAGGCAGAACACCGCGTTCCAATCCTGCAACCTATACGGGAATGTTCACCGATATAAGAGCATTGTTCGCAACTCTCCCCGAAGCAAAAGCAAGAGGCTATAAGGACGGAAGATTTTCCTTCAACGTAAAAGGCGGTAGATGCGAAGCGTGTCAAGGTGACGGAACCCTTCTTATCGAAATGCATTTTCTCCCCGACGTATACGTCACCTGTGACGTATGTAAAGGAAAACGCTATAATCGAGAAACCCTTGAGGTTAAATATAAAGGAAAGAATATATATGATGTACTCGAAATGACCGTTGATGAAGGAGTAGTATTCTTTGAAAACCATAAAAAAATCAGAAGAAAGCTTGAAACACTTCAGCGTGTTGGACTTGGATATATCAAAATAGGTCAAGCATCAACAACTCTCTCAGGTGGCGAAGCGCAACGTGTAAAATTAGCAACAGAGCTTTCGAGAGTTTCAACGGGTAATACTCTTTATATCCTCGATGAGCCGACAACGGGATTACATTCGTTTGACGTAGACAAGCTTAAGGATGTTTTGAACCAGCTTGTCGATGCGGGAAATACCGTCGTTGTTATTGAGCATAACCTTGATATGATAAAGGTTGCGGACCATATAATCGATATGGGGCCGGAGGGCGGCGATAACGGCGGAACGGTTTTAGTCGAAGGAACACCGGAAGAGGTCGCACAATGCACCAACTCCTACACAGGTCAATTTTTAAAAAATATATTTGATGCAAAGGAATAGAAAAATGAACGAAAAATATTCTTTGTTGCTTAAAAACGTCGAAAAACCGGGTAGATATACAGGCGGAGAATTCGGCGAACATAAAAAAGAGAAAAAAGAAGGAGAAGTGAGCTTCGGCTTCTGTTTCCCCGATATATATGAGATCGGAATGTCTAACCTCGGAATGAAAATACTCGTCGGTGCACTTAACGAGCTTGATTTCGTGAGATGCGAGAGATGCTTTGCTCCATGGCCTGATATGGGACGAGAACTCGAAGATTATGGGATACCGCTCGGAACACTCGAAAGCGGGGATCCCCTTGGAGAATTCGATATCCTCGGTTTTTCAATGGGTTATGAGCTTTGCTATACGAACGTACTCTATATGCTAAAACTCGCAAATATCCCGCTTTACGCAAAGGATAGAGATGACGATATGCCGATAATCATCGGCGGAGGCACTTGCGCCTATAACCCCGAGCCAATGGCAGATTTCTTCGATCTTTTTTCAATAGGCGAGGGTGAATATACCCTTTGCGAGCTCGCATCGCTCTATAAAAAAATGCGTGATAACGGATGCACTAAAACGGAATTTATAAAAGAAGCAGTCAAGATTGATGGTATCTATGCTCCAAGTCTATATGATGTGCTTTATAACGACGATGGCACAATGAAAAGCTTTGAACCGAACGTTGATGAAGCACCGAAAAAAGTTCGAAAATCAATCGTTAAAGACCTCGATAAATCATTCTTCCCTGAGAATACCGTCGTGCCCTATATCGAAACGGTTCACGATCGTGTAATGCTCGAGGTATCTCGCGGATGTTTAAGAGGATGCCGTTTCTGTCAAGCCGGAATGGTATATCGTCCGTATCGCGAAAAAACACCCGACGTACTTAATAAAACAGCCATGAATTGTATAAAAAATTCAGGCTATAACGAAATATCAATGATGTCATTGAGCATCAGCGACTATACGGAGCTTCGTGATCTGACAACGAAGCTGCTTGAATGGACCGATGATAAAAAAGTCAGCCTCTCGCTCCCGTCAATGCGTGTGGATAGCTTTTATGAAGAATTAATGGAAAAAGTCATGTCCGTGCGTCAAAGCGGCATAACTTTTGCTCCGGAGGCGGGAAGTCAACGTATGCGGGACGTTATCAATAAAAACGTTACCGAGGAGTCAATACTTACAGCGTGCGAAACAGCATTCAAAGGTAAAAAGAGTAACATAAAGCTCTACTTTATGAATGGTCTTCCAACAGAGACTGACGAGGATATCGTTGCAATAGCGGATCTTTCCCAAAAGATCGTAGATTCATATTTCCAAAGCCCCTCTCGACAAAAGGGAAAAAATATATCCGTAACGGTGAGTGTTTCTTGTCTTGTGCCGAAACCGTTCACACCTTTCCAATGGATGCCGCAAGATAGTATCGACGAGTTGAAAAGAAAGCAAATGCTTCTCAAAAATTCAATAAAGAGCAAACGAATAACTTATAATTATCATGATGCCGAAGTAAGCAGATTGGAAGCAGTATTCGCCAAAGGCGACAGAAAGCTCTCGAAAGCACTCGCTCTTGCTTGCGAAAAAGGAGTTAAATTCGATAGCTGGGATGAATATTTCAGCTTCTCTGAATGGGAAGAAATATTCAATGAATGTGGAATAGATATGGACTTCTATGCTAATAGAACCATTTCGTTTGATGAACTTCTTCCTTGGGACTTTATCGATATAGGCGTAACAAAACAGTTCCTCATATCCGAGGCTAAAAAAGCATTGAATTGTGAATGCACTCCCGATTGCAGAACAAAATGCAGCGGATGTGGCGCAAACAAGTTGGGAGGTGAACGTAAATGCTGTCCGTAAGAGTATTTTTTGAAAAGAAAAACGGTGCGAAATTTATATCTCATCTTGATCTTAACCGAGCAGTAATGAGAATACTTGTAAGAACGGGCCTTCCCGTCGTCTATTCCCAAGGCTTTAACCCGCATATAAAAGTAGTTTTTGCGCTTCCTTTGTCGATCTATCAAGAAAGCGTGTGTGAGGTTTTTGATTTTAAATTGAATGAAGATATTCCCAAAGAAATAGTCAGCGAATCGCTTTCAAAAGCGATGCCCGATGATCTTCGCTTCATTTCCTGTGAAGAACCGATATATAAGCTCGGCGATGTCGCAAAAGCGGAATACGAAATAAAGGTCTACACAAAAGCAACAAAATCGGAAGTAGAGAAGATATTTGACGGTGACGTAACCGTTTTGAGAAAAACTAAAACAAGAGAGTTTGAAGACAAGATAAACGATCGTATCTTCTCCTTGGAGGTTTTTGATGATTCTTCTATAAGCATAAAGCTCAAATGCATTTTACGAGCTTCAAACAGTGAGTATTTGAACCCTCAATATTTGGTCAACCATATCTCGAAGCATTACGATGTGTATGATTGTGAGATAAAAAGAACGAAATTGTTGACCGAAGCTGAAGAATTATTCGTATAGAAAGGGGCTTTTTTATGAAAAAGAATAATATGTCTGCATTTTTGGGACTACTTATCGTGCTTGTATTAACGATAGGCGCATTAATAGTTTTTGTATCTCAAATGAGCGAAACCGCTGAAACCTCCGCTAATGTGAGCAATAACTCGATAGACAACACCTCCATAGCTGATTCAAGCATCGATAATTCCGACTCAATTGAAAACAGCGACACATCAATCAATTCTTCCGTGAATGATTCTTCCTCTGTAACTTCAAACGATGAGTCTTCGATGCCATCAACTGATGAATCAGTTGAATCCGAAGATGAATCCGAAGATGAGTCAAAAGATGAATCCAAAGAACCCGATTCCTATACCTATGAGTATAAGATCGATATTTCCGAATTTCTCCAATATATCGAGCCGTCGAACAGAGACGAGTATCTTTTCCTTGTGAACTATGAAAATACACTCTCAAAGGACTATAAACCAACCGACCTTGTTGATGTTGTAAATACTCGTAACGGTTGGCCAACACAAAAATTGAGAGAAACAGCCGCAAAAGCGCTTGAAGCTCTCTTTGCGGAAGCAAAAGAGGATGGAATGCTCTATATCAATAACGATTCAGGATATCGACTCAGTGTTACGAGCGGATACAGAAGCTATTCGACCCAAAAAACAAATTTTGAAAACAAAGTTCAGCGTGTGAAAAATGAAAACCCGGGTATCTCTCAAGAGGAAGCCGAGATAAAGGCAGCGACGGCAGTAGCTCGTCCCGGAACAAGTGAGCACCAAACGGGACTTTGTATCGATATGCATAATATGCCCGAGGCAGTAAAAACCTTCAAAAACGAAAAGGCAGCGAAATGGCTCGCTGAAAACAGCTATAGGTTCGGTTTTATTCTTCGTTATCCTGAGGATAAGGTTGATATAACGAAAATAATGTACGAGCCTTGGCACTTCAGATATGTTGGAAGATATCATGCAACGAGAATGTATGAGCTCGATATGTGTCTTGAAGAATATATGGAATACCTCGAAAAAAACAGTTGACTACTAATTTTTGAAAGGAATGGATATAATGAAACAAAAAACATTCATAAAAATATGCTTGCTATTTATTCTTGTTGTTGCAATGTTAACGTTATCGGCATGCGACAACACCCCCACAGAGTCATCATCAAATAATAGCATAGCAACTTCAATTCCGGAAACAAGCGATACCTCAAAAGAGGAATCAAAACCCACAAATCCAATTACGATTGAAGAAACTGTAACCGTCTACGTCGGCGATACGTTAAAACTTGAGCCGAGCCAAACGGGCGCGACACCAAGTGATTTTCATTTCAATACTTCGAACGTAAAAATTGCAACAGTATCTGCCAAGGGAATAATAACCGGTAAAGCTGAAGGTGAAACTGAAATCACCGTCCGCGGATTAAATGACGTAACGGCAATAGTGAAAGTCATAGTCGTACCGAATGTTGATTCTATAACTGTAAATATTGAAGAACTTGAATTGACAGTTGGCGAAAGCTTTAAAGTTGAATACGAAAAAACTCCCCAAACTTCAACACAACCGATAATCTTTTCGTCAAACGCAGAAACGATCGCAGAAGTTGATGAAAACGGTGTTATCACAGCAGTAAGCGAGGGTGAAACCGAAATAATCGTGTATGCGAATGAAAGCGCAAAAAAGGAAATAAAAATAAAGGTTTTACCGAAGGTTGAAAAAATAGAGTTTAACATAACCGAGCTTGAGATTCCTGTGGACCAAACTGCGGTTCTCGAATATTCCGTATTTCCGTCAAATGCTAAGGGTGAAAAACAATTCGTTTCTTCCGACGAAAGTATTGTTACCGTCGATCAAAATGGAAATATTACAGCAAAAAAATCAGGAAAAGCAGAAATAACTCTAACAATAGGCGACGTCAGCTCGAAAATTGTGATTTCAGTTAAAAAAGCAGATATCCCCGTTGAGAAGATCACGTTTGAGCAATCAACGATAACCGTGCTCAAGGATGCATCCTATGAGCTTAAATGGACACTCACGCCGAAATATCCGACTAACACCAAACTTACGTTTACTACGAGCAACAAAAAAGTTGCAACTGTTGACTCCAATGGTGTAATAAAAGGTATCGGAGAAGGTACAGCAACGATAACCGCTAAAGCAGCCAGCGGCGTAAAAGCAACCGTAAAAGTAACGGTTGATGCAAGAAAACCCACCAATAAACCATCCGTGCTTCAATATAGCTTCCTCGATAGAGACAGATTTATCCTCTTCGGAACATGCGAGGATGATGCTGTAGTAAAAGCAACCAACGGAAAAGATACCGTTGAAACAACTGCAGACAAAAAGTATTTCTCGATCTCACTTCCGAAAACAGGTAACGCAACCACTGTAACGATAACGGTAACAAAAGAAGGCAAGCTTGAAAGTGAACCTGTAACGTATACTGTAAACTATAAAACACCTCCGTCTGAGCAGGGAAGCTGGTCGATGCTTTGGGGTACGAACTACTGGACTTTCTTGACAAAATATTCAGGCGGTGACCTCGGATATAAAGATATAATGAGAACAAATGCGCTCAGCCAATCTCAAATCAATGCATTTAAAAACCGCGTTGACCAAAAGGTCGCAGCATTGAAAAAAGTAAACAGCAACGCAGAATTGATATATATCATAGTTCCGTCACCTGCAACAGTATATACCGAGCATCTCCCGTCATATATCAAGCCCACCAACGGTGTCCGCAGGATCGATCAGATAATGGAGGCACTCAGCGAAACAAACGCTAAGTATATCAATGTGCTTGAACTCTTTGAAAAACATAAGAATGACGATTTGAAGCTATATTGGAAACTTGATACCCATTGGAATGATTATGGCGCATATCTCGTATATAATGAGCTTTTCGAAATGATCGACGATCAATTTCCCGAAGCATCACCGCGTAAATTCAGTGACTTTAACTTCAAAGAAGGCTATTATTATGGCGGTGATATGACAATGTACTTGAAGGTTCCCAATTCGCTCATCCAAGAGTGGAATGTACATCGTATCCCGAATTTCCAAATGCACCAAAATATAACGAAGGTTCAACGTTATGTGTCCGATAAGCAGCTCACATACCGCGATGGTGTAATTGACCAAAAGGTAACGGTTACAACTAACCGTCCCGAACTTCCGACAATGGTAGTATACCGCGATTCCTATTCAGCGGCTATCTTTGATATAGTTGCCGACAGATGCGATGCATCATATTGGCATGCTATGTGGGACTATACTCTTAACGTAAATGAATTCAAAAACGTTGGTGCCGATTATGCAATAATCATTATCAACGAAAGAAACATCAGCTCTATCCTCAACTAATAGGAAAGGACAAATAATTATGTTCCCGTCAAAGTTTATATCAGCAACAAAAGAATATTGCACCTTCGAAAACCACGTCAACGCGCCTTATATAAGAAAACATGTTGATCTCAAAAACGAAAGCAAAGCAGAAATAGTAATAACAGGACTTGGGTTCTACCGTCTTTTCGTCAACGGAAAAGAAATAACAAAAGGAATCCTTGCACCTTATATCAGCGCCCCCGATGATGTTGTTTGCTATGATAGATATGAAGTAACTCTGAATAAGGGGAAAAATATAATCGGTGTGGTACTTGGTAACGGAATGCAAAATGCCTTCGGCGGCGCAGTATGGGATTTTGATAAAGCCGCTTGGAGAAGTGCACCGAAAACAGCGTTCTCGATAAAAACAGATGAAGGCATTTTCGAAAGTGATCTTGATTGTAAATGTTACCCATCACCGATAACCTACGATGATCTTCGCGGCGGTGAATATTATGATGCGCGTCTCGAAATTGAAAATTGGGCAGAAGCATCGCTTGACGACAGTAATTGGAATAACGTAATAGAAGCAGTCGAGCCGAAGGGCGAAAAACGCTTCACAGTTGCCGATCCGATCGTAACGACAATGAAGCTTTCTCCGGTTTCAGTAACGAAAATAAATGACCTCGCGTACGTTTATGATTTCGGTGTAAATGCAGCGGGTAATATCCTTTTGAAAATGAAAGGCGAGAAAGGTAAGAAAATAACTATTCGCCACGGCGAATTGCTCAATCCCGATGGAACCGTAAATATGTTGAATATAAAATGCGATTCCCGCCAAATCCCGAACCAAATATGTGAATACACCTTTAAAGGCGAAGGCGTCGAGGAATTTACACCGCATTTCACATATAACGGATTCCGTTATGCGCAAGTCGAAGGCATCGAGGATTGTAAGCTCGAAAACCTCACCTACCTCGTCCAAAACTCCGATCTGAAGGGCCGCGGTACTTTTGAATGCTCCAACGAAATAGTTAATAAATTGATGGAAGCAACAAATCGCTCAACACTTGCCAACTTCTTCTATTTTCCAACGGATTGTCCCCATAGAGAAAAGAACGGCTGGACGGGTGATGCGGCAGTTTCCGCCGAACAAACACTTCTTAACCATGAGCCCGAGCGCTCGTATGAAGAGTGGATGGCTCATTTCAGGAATGTCCAGCGTAACGACGGCGCTCTTCCGGGAATCATCCCGACAGGCGGTTGGGGCTTTGCATGGGGAAGCGGTCCCGCATGGGATTGCGCCTTCATCGTTATCCCGTATTTTACGTATATCTATCGTAAAAACAGAAAGATTTTGGAAGAAAACGCCGACCATATCTATAAATACCTCGAGTATATGAAATCAAAACGCGATGAATTTGGACTGACACATTACGGTCTTGGCGATTGGTGTTCACCGCAACATCATACAGTCGGCGTGCCGAAATCCCCCCAAGTCGTGACCGATACGCTCATATGTATCGATATGTTGAAAAAATCAGAATATATTTTCGGCGTTTTGGGAATGAATGAAAGAGTAGAGGATTGTAAAAAAACAAGACTCGAAATGATCTCCTCGTTTAGAAACAGTCTCGTTGATTTCGAAACAATGATCGTAAACGGTAATTGCCAAACATCGCAATCAATGGCCCTCTACTATGGAATCTTCGAAGGCGAAGAGTTTGAAAGGGCATATTCCGTTCTTATCAAAATGATCAAAGATAACGGCGGAATGCACGATTGTGGAATACTCGGTTGCCGAGTAATATTCGACTTGCTCGCCGATAACGGTGATGTAGACCTCGCGCTTAATATGATAGCATCCGAGGAATATCCCGCATTTGGAAACTGGATAAAACGCGGCGCAACATCACTTTGGGAGCATTTCCCGCGTGAAACCGATCCGTTTCTTTCTGTAAACCACCATTTCTTCGGAATGATCACAGCCTTCTTCTATCGTCAACTCGCAGGAATAAGAATTGATGAGTCGGGTGTTAGAATAGAACCTAAATACCCGAAATCTCTCGATTGGGTGAAAGCAACGCATAAAACAAACGACGAAACGATAACGGTAGAGTGGAAACGCGAAAACGGAGAAGTCGTTTTAAACGTAAAATATTTGTAAAAATAATTCAAAATGATTGACAAATCAAAAACAATCTGTTATAATTGCACCAAATAATGCACGTGGTAATATCGTGTATAAAATTTAAAAAGAAAGGCAAAGATAATGAAAAAATTTCTTGCAATTTTCGTAGCAATGTTGCTCCTCACAGCAGCTTGCGTAACAACACTTGCTGCAGATCCTGAATCCTACATCTGGGCTAAATATGATGGTACAGGCGATGCTCCCGGATTCCAAATCGTTCTTGGCGAAGAAGAACTCAGCTTCTTTGAAGAAGGCAAATCCTACCAAGTATTTGCTAACGTATGGTATT
>JAZRTU010000152.1:0-15734 GCA_045652185.1 Eubacteriales bacterium
GGTAGGTAAAAAGATATGAATGATGTTTTTGAAAATTTAATAATTAAGTTTAATTCATTGTATAAACAATATGCAAATTCTTTTGATGAATTATATCAATCAATTGATTTCAGTGAATGCAGAAAAGAGTATTCAAAAGGCGGAGAAAGTATGTTTTGGGGATATTATTCCCCCAGTGCAGCCGACCTGTATATCGGAGGACTGAAACGAGGAAAGCTGTTAAAAGGTCCCTCGAAAAATGGCACACATTCTTTTGAATATCTGTTTGATGGCAACAAAATGGTCTGTGTATTATATTGCTTACCACCTGAATACAATCATCAATATGGTGAGATCGAGTTCCTTGTTCATTCAGAAGACAGGATCTTGAGTTTTCAATATTCCTATAATTTCAAATTTTTGAAGTATATTACAGAGAGCATTTACAAAAACGGATTATTGGTACAATATACGACAGTTGAATTTCTTGATAATAAGTGTTCCGAATTGAAAATCGAGGAATTCGAGTACGAGGATAATATGTTGAAATCGGTAAGATATAGTTGTTATTTGCCCTCCATTAAACTGCTTGCTGCCGATGAAAAATATATCTTTTCAAGGGATGCCGAAGGATATCTTGATACATATACGGTCGAGGATTATATTCATCCCGGTTCATCAATGCAAAACGTACAGTATAAAGTTTTGGTGAAGAGAAAGTAGATCAATAAGGGTGTCACGCCTTTGTGGCACCCATAACCCAATCAAGAAAACAATGCCTACGCGAATAAAACCTACGTTTATACATACGATAAGAACGGAAATATCCAAACGAAAAAGGTGTATGCATATACAACAGGTACTCTTGGTACTCTCCAAGATACGATAACCTATACCTACGGTAATACCGCATGGAAGGATCAGCTTACTAATTACGACGGTACGATAACGATTCCGTTTGAAAGATAAAAGGAGACCTGGGTTTATGATTACGTATGAAACATCCTCGAATAGAAATCTCATAATAAAAACTGAGAAAAACAAACATTTAGTATTCCCCAATTCTTCAATTGAACTTTCCGAAAACGAGTGGAACTCAACCGTAACTTTTGAGGTTGAAAACGGCAACGACGAAAATCTTTTCTTAAGATTTGTGATGAAGATGTTGTTTTTTGTTGTTGATATTTTAATGATGAATTTTTTGGAGAAATGGTATTTGCAGTTAGATCCTTTTGAGGTTTCATTGAAATATTTCACATCAAATAACGATTTAACTATAAAGTATATACCATCTACTATATCGTTAAATCCTCCATGTATAAAAAGACCTCAATTAATAATCAACGAGGTTAATGTTGAACCTTTAATATCTATGGATGAAAGTAACATTGATAGAAGATTTAGAGAATATTGCATTGATTTCAGTGTCAACACATTGTATTACATCACATTTATTACATTGCTTTTTTACTTTTCAGGTGTCTTTATAAAATATTTTACATTGTATATTTTCTTGATTTCAATATATTTATTACCGGCAATATACAAATGTTACAAAGTAAAAAAAGAAAAGGATAAATTAGAACATTTCGTTGACTTAGTTGACCTATAAATTATATAGTAAGAATGGCGATATGAATTGCATAACAAAGGAGCACAATTTTGTGCTCCTTTGAATTTTTAACAGAAAACGTAATTCTCCGCCACCTCCACCAAATCTGAAAGCGACACTCTGCATTTTGCTTTAAACATAATGATTTATGTTGACAAATACAGAAATATTGTTTATAATATAGGTGAAAAGAGGTTATAGGCATATTTGATCATTTCGAGGTGACCGATATGAAGAAAGCGATACGGAAAACCAAATTTGTTTTATTTTAGCACAAGCTACCCAAGGGGTATGTTTGTGTTTTTTTAGTTTTTATCCCAAAATTGCGTGTTTTTGTGATTATATTAAGGACAACAAAATTAAAGGAATTATAAAGAAGGAGGAATTTATGAATAAGTTGAAATCTATTATTGCATTACTTTTGTTTTTGTCGCTGATTTTTGGCGTCGTTGCCTGCACACCCAACGAGAAAAACAAAGATATTTTTACTGTTGAGCTTGTACACTCAATGGGTGCCATAGTTACAGACACAGAAGGTATTCACAAGAATTACACGATTAGGTCTTACACTCACTCCGGTGAAAAAATTGCGATGTTTGATTTAGGCGCTTGTGAAGGTAATTTTACGGGAAGGTTGACGATTGACGGTGATTTTTATTTAAAAAATTCTTCATTTGCAAAAAACGACATCACAAAGCTTGTTTTAGGAGAGGGGATTGATTTTGGCTGGGAGGTTTTTGCATACAATGACAAGTTGGAAAAAATCGTCGTTGACAAAAATAACCCATACTTATATGTAGAAAATAATTGCTTAATATCTACATCGCAAAGCCAATATGTCGAATTCACAGGAGAAAAGTGTTTACTTTTGGCAACAAACGATTCGGTTATTCCCGACGGAGTAGAGAGCATTTCGGGTGCTTTTTATGGTTTGACAAAAATCAAAGAAATTATTCTTCCCGACAGCGTAACACTTATTGGCCATGGCATTATTCAAGACTGTCCGAATTTGGAACGTTTGTACATTGGCAAAAACGTAAAAGAAATACGTGAAAACTCTTTTTCGGGTTGTCCGAAGCTGAATATAGAGATTGATCCCGAAAACCCATATTTTCGAGTTGAGGGAAATTGTATTATAAAAAAAGAAGGCAACGTATTGTGGACAGCTTTTGACAAAAGCGTTATTCCCGAGGGTGTGGAAAGTGTACGTACCGGTGCGTTTTATTACAATGATGATATAAAGGAAATCAATTTTCCCGACAGCCTGACTGCTATTAACTGGTTCGTCATCGGGTGTTACGGAATAAAAACAATATTTATTCCAAAATCGGTTGAAACGATAGACTGTAATTTCATCAACAATTTTGGTCGTGAAGATGAACTTAATTTCACGATATACTGTGAGGCAGAAGAAAAGCCTGACGGATGGGTTGAGAAATGGCAATACGGTGCTACAAACGTTTATTGGGGCGTGAGTCGTGAGGAATACGAAAATATTGTTTCAAAATAAATAGGAGTTTGATTTTGAAAATGTTAAGATATAAAAGGGCTTTGTGGGTTATCTTGGTAATTTTTATAGTTGCAGTTATATCATATAATTTATATAATTATAATTTAAGATGTGATACACCGACCGAATCGTTTGAAAGGACTAAAGAAAAAAAGACCTATGAGCTCATTGAAATTGTTGAGACAAACGATATTGCCTTAGTAGAGTATAAAATAGATAACTATACTCTAGGATCCGCTGTTTTTTTCAAGGATACTCGAGGATGGTCAACGATGTATAGTCAACTGAAAGGGAAAATCTATCAGGTTGATGATATTACCTTTCAATTAAAAAAAGTGAATGAAAAAAGCGTTTGTCAGATTCTTTTACGTGGAGACATTAACGTTTCATCGATATCTGATAGCGTCGGAAGTGAATTTTACGGAATAGAGTATACTTTCGATGATGGTTCTCCTAAAACCATTAGCGGTATATTTGTTTTAGAAGGAGAAATACCTGATGATTATTTTATCATTATAGGAGATAAGCAGCTTAACATAGCTGCAATTATCAACAAATAAACATTTAAAAAGGAGCACGAAATCGTGCTCCTTTTGATTTTTTAACAGAAAACGTAATTCTCCGACACCACCACCAAATCTGAAAGCGACACTCTACCTAAAATTTCAATTTTTCGCAAAACCTCCACTAAATCTGAAATAGACACAGAGCGCATCACAGAATTTAAAGTTTCGTCAACCTTTTCAAAGGTTGTGCGGGTCAAGGGGCGCAGAGCCCCTTGAAAGCGACGATGCTGATATGCAACACGCTTGATTGGTGTTGCGGTACAGTCGTGCGCCTGATGGCGCACCCTAAAATCCGATAAATAAAAAGACGGCAATGCCGTCTTTTTCAAATTCGTGAAATATGGTCGCCATAAGGCGACGCCTTGGTTGGATATAGTTGCAAAGCCGTGGCGTATCGAGGCTGTCACTTTTCTCGGGGGCACACTATTTGCCTTGCAAATAGTGTTGGATTTTGGCTTCGCCAAAAACTATCCTTGTAGCTTTTGGAAAGTAGCTTTTGGAAAAGCTCGACCAAAACTTTCAGTTATTGGTGACGTAATTGTTTCAGCACTGTCAAGGCAATCCCACAATTAAAGTTTTTTGGGGAGAGTATGAGAACCCCTTTTTTCTAAAAAAGGGGTTCTCACAGAAACTATATATTCATTAACTTTTTATAATCTTCGTAGAGTTTGATCGAATCGGGGTGGCCGCAGAATGCTGTTGTGCCGGGTTGGTTCATAAGTCCCATATATTGATAGATGAGGACCTCGTCAACGTAGGGTGAGATAGCCTTCAACTGACCTTCGATACGCTCAATGGATGCGGGAAGGAGTGCGCTATGATATACTTTATCTTCAAACTTGAACACTTCCATATCTGCCCAGAGTGCGCTTCTACCTGCTTTATCGTGTGCTTTTCTGAGTCCTTCATAGAAACGAGGTGTTTCGAGCGACGTTGTTTTCTCTACGCCGACTTCATCTTGATATGCGATAAAATCGATATCGATGCTTTCGAGTTGTTTAACGTATTTATCGTCGGGAATCGTATCCTTCGTACCGTAGGGTGCGATGAGGTTTTTGAAGCCTTTTTTGAGTGTACGAGCGTGTGCGGTATATGCGTTGATGAACTTCATAAAATCTTCGTTAAAGTAGCCGCCGATCCACGCTTCGTCGGGGAGATACCAGCCGTAGAAGCTATCGTGGTGACCATACAATGCGAAGAGCTCATCCATTGCTTGGAACGCGCGTTTTTCAACTTCTTTGGAGACCATATTGTTATAGGTTTCAGTCCACTTACCATAGAATCCTGCGCTCATGAAGATCTTCATTCCGCATTTATCCGCTTCGTCGAGGATTGCCTCGAGCGGATCTGTTGCGGCGAGTTCAAAGCGGGGATAGATATCGGTTTTGAAATATGCCTTATCGAACAATGCTGTGCAAAGCAAAACGACGTATTTCATTCCAAGAGAGTTGACCTCTCTTATTTTTTGTCTCCATTGTTCATCGCTGAAGTGGATGCAGATAGGGTTCCAATATTTTCCCTCGGGGATATTATGGTGTTGGAATTCAAACCATGTTCCGTTAATTCTTTTCATTTTCTTTATCCTTTCAAAATATATAAACTATATTTTTTACTTAATTAAACTAATTCTACCCAATGGTTGACGCCGCCGCACGAGTTACCGAGGACGAGGTAATCGACTGTTATCGTTTTTGCGCTCATCGGCTCGACTGTTTGTGTCCACACGAGAGCTTTTTCGTCGGTCAGCTCGAAATACGGTTTTCCGTCAACAACGTACCAATACGTTCCGTTGACGAGTGTCAACAAGCTCGGATCAACGTTATCCGGGATCTTCGTATATGAATATGGGTGCACTGTGAGCTTTGCATCCAAAAGAGTGCCGTTTTCGTCACGGACCATTGACATAAGCGCACCTGCTGTTGCGCCTTTTTTATAGATCTTAAACGTTCTCGGGATATTACCGACATTGACGAGTGTCATATTATCGGAATACTGAACCATCCAGTTACCCGTATTCGCGACGTTACCTTTTCCGTCGGCGCGCTCGTTATCGATAACTACCGTTTCCCCCGATTCTGTCACACACTCGAAGGTCATCATATCGCTTCCGATGGCATGAGTGTTACTGTTCGGGTTGAGCGCGGAGAGCCATTTTGTGTCGGCGATATTATACTCGATCATATCATATTTTTGGTATGGTTCTGTTTTTGCGTAATATTTCGGATCGCGTTTATTTTGGTATAATACTGGCAATTTCCCTTTTACTGTTTTTTCGTTTACTGCGAAAAAGACGTCCGTATCTATTACACCTTTATGATAGTCAACACCTTTATATTGTGCGGAATAGTCGGTTCCGTTTCTCGTTACAATATAGCCTTGATCATCGGGTGCATCTTTAACTTGTGACACGTCGTTATAAACGTAAAAAGTACCCTGCACATCGCCGCCCGCAACTTCGAAAAGCACTACTGCATTGGAGCAACGTCCGGAAAGGATCGGTCTGTCGGCAGTATTATCAACATTAATATTATTATAGGCATCCTCGGTAGTTCCGCCGATGACGTAGAAATACTTTCCTGCGGGGAGCACGTATTCCTGCGGTTCGTAAATGCGCGGTGTATAATCTACATAGTCACCGCCCTTATAGAGCTCATTTTCCTTTCCGTCGATAAAATAGTCGTTTGGAAGCTCGAGACGGGTGTTATAGAAATCGGACCAAGAGCGTTGGCCAAGCCACTCGCCGTCGATTTGAAATCCGATATTTTTGACCTTTATCACTGCATCGCTGTCACCTTTATTATAGAGCTGGTAGCCGAAATACGCAGGCTCGCCCGTGTGGTTGGAATGCTCGTAGGTAAAGAATATTTCGCCGCTTAAGTGCTTCGTTCTCAAAACTGCCTTTCCGATATCGTCCTTCGCGAGCATTTCGGGGTTGTTGGAATAAATATACGTTCCGCCCTCACGTTTTCTCAGATTTATCTCAGCAAGACGTCGAAGTTCAAGCTCGGGGTCGTATTCAAACTCGATATATTCGCTCGCAAACTCACGAGGATAAGGGAGTTTTGTCGCTTCTCCGCCCTTCGGGAGTTCGACCCTTACGCGGTTTAGTCTATCGTTTATTTTCGTTATTTTCATAATTACACCTTAGTTATGTTTTTACAATGTGATGATAACACATTTCCCTTTGATATTCAACGATTTTTTAAAAAAATAAGTAAAAAACTCTTGACAAAAGGGGGTGATATGTGTATAATCATACGAGTGTAAAGGATTTTCCTTTACAGGAGAGTGAGATATGCCCGATAAACGACTATTAATAGGTGATCTTTTAGACACCTACGGTGCGTTGCTGACGGAAAAGCAACGATATATGTTAGAACTTTATTACTGTGATGATCTTTCATTGGCTGAGGTTGCCGAGAACGTTGGAATAACTCGTCAGGGTGTCCGCGACGCTTTGAAGAAAAGCGAAGAATTCCTTTTTGCCGCCGATGAAAAGCTCGGGATCATCAAGCGTAATCGGGAAATATTGAAAGTTGCCGACGAGCTCGCTGCCGTTTCCGACATTGAGGCGGTGAAGGAGTTAGCAAACCGTTTGAGAAATATATGAGGTGATACTCTGTGGCAATGTTGCAAGGACTTTCGAGCAAACTCTCTGAGGCTTTCAAGAAGTTCAGAAACAAGGGTAAGCTCACCGAAGCGGATGTTAAGGCAGGTATGCGAGAGGTTAAGCTCGCGTTGCACGAAGCAGACGTTAACTTTAAGGTAGTTAAGGATTTCGTTAAAAAGGTTACCGAACGTGCTATTGGCTCTGAGGTTTTGGAATCGTTGTTACCTGAACAACAAATTATCAAGATAGTAAACGAAGAGCTCGTTGCGCTTATGGGCGGAACGAACAGCAAGCTCGTGATCTCACCGAAGCCGCCGACAGTCGTTTTGATGTGCGGTCTTCAGGGTGCAGGTAAAACAACATACAGCGCGAAGCTCGCGAAGATGTATAAAAAGCAAGGCAAAAATCCGTTGCTTGTCGCTTGTGATATATACCGTCCCGCCGCTATCAAGCAATTGCAGATAGTTGGTGAGCAAGCGGGTGTTCCCGTTTTCGAACGCGGAACTCAAGATCCCGAAAAGACGGTTAAGGAAGCTCTTTCTCACGCGACAAAATACGGTCACGATATCGTATTCGTCGATACCGCGGGTCGTCTTCACATAGACGAAGCGCTGATGGACGAGTTGAAGCGTGTTAAAGCTGCTGCAAATCCGACGGAGATACTTCTCGTCGTTGATGCTATGACAGGTCAAGATGCAGTCAACGTTGCCGAATCGTTCAACGAACAAATGGAGATCACCGGTGTTCTGTTATCTAAGATGGACGGTGATACGAGAGGCGGCGCGGCGTTATCCGTTAGATACGTCACAGGCAAGCCCATCAAGTTTATCGGTACGGGAGAGAAGATTGACAACATCGAGCCGTTCTATCCCGACAGACTTGCGTCAAGAATTCTCGGAATGGGAGATATGCTCTCGCTTATCGAGAAGGCGCAAGAGCAATTTGACGAGAAAAAAGCGCTTGAGCTTGAACAAAAGATCAGAAAAAACACTTTTACTCTTGAGGATTATCTCGATCAACTCGGTCAACTCAAAAACATGGGTTCGCTCGAGTCGTTGATGGATATGATGCCGGGTGTTAAGCCTGGTCAGCTCAAGGATGCAAAAATTGACGAAAAGGCGATGGCGCACGTTGAAGCGATCATCCTTTCGATGACACCGAAGGAGCGTCATAATCCCGACCTTATCAACTTCTCACGAAAGAAGCGTATTGCCGCAGGAAGCGGTCGCAGTGTTGAAGAGGTCAATCGCGTTTTGAAGCAATATGAGCAGATAAAACAAATGATGAAGCAGTTCTCAAAGGGCGGCTTCGGTAAAAAGGGTAAATTCAGAATGCCCTTTGGTTTTTAATTAATTGGTTGGTATAAGATTTATATATCAAAATACTTATGGAGGTGAAAAAATGGCAGTTAAAATTCGTCTTAGAAGAATGGGAGCTAAGAAAGCGCCTTTTTACAGAATCGTAGTTGCAGACTCTCGTTTTCCCCGTGATGGTAGATTTATCGAGGAGATCGGTTACTACAACCCTATGACAACGCCCGCTGACGTTAAACTTGATACCGATAAAGCTAAAAAATGGATATCAAACGGTGCTCAACCTACAGACACAGTCAGAGATATTTTGAAAAACAACGGCGTTATATAATGGAGGACTTCCGAATGAAACAAGCATTGATCGACATCGCGAAATCACTTGTCGAGTTTCCCGATGAAGTCGTTGTTAACGAGAAGATCAGCGGTGACGTAGTAGTTCTTGAATTATCTGTAGCGCAAAGCGATATGGGAAAAGTCATCGGACGCCAAGGTAAAGTTGCGAAAGCTATCAGAACAGTTATGAGAGCTGTCGCTAATCTTGAAGACAAACGCGTTATAATCGACATTATCTAAATTTTGAAAGGATATTCAAATGATTATTGATCTTAAACCGCTTATTTGCGGTGAGAAACGAGAATTAGATATCGAAACGTCATTTGATGTATCCGAACTGACTGCCGACATTGTCAGCGGAACGGCGCATTTGCGCGGTAAATGTGTTGACAGAGTCGGATTCGTCGATATGACCCTCGACGTTGAGCTTGAGCTTATCGTGAGCTGTTCGCGTTGCGCGGCTGACCACGAATTTAAGGAAAGCTATAAAATGGAATATCCGCTCGTTACGGCGCTCGATAATGAGGACACCGACGAGTTCATTCTCCTCACAGACGGAACACTTGACCTTTTGGAAACGGCAAAGGAGTTCATTCTTATCAATCTCCCGTCGGTCTATCTTTGTAGTGATGACTGCAAGGGTGTCTGTTCCGGTTGCGGTGTGAACCTTAATGAGGGCGAATGTAAATGCGAGGGCAAAGAGGTTGATCCAAGACTCGCTAAGCTTTTGGATTTCCTCAAAAAATGATAACAAAATTACTTTTTATAGGAGGATACAAACATGGCAGTACCGAAGAGAAAAGTCTCTAAGGCTAGAAGAGACAAAAGACGTTCTAACGTTTGGAAGCTCTCACTTCCGGGTATGAGCAAATGTCCTAACTGCGGCGAATACATTCTTGCTCACAGAGTTTGCAAGAAGTGCGGAAAATATCGCGGCGAAGACGTTATTAAGGTAGAAAACGAAGACTAATATGAAAAAATCACCTTATCTTGCGAGCGCAGTTTTGCGCTGCGTTCAATAGGGTGTTTTTTTTTGCTTTTTTTGCGTGTTCGCGTTATTGTAAAAATCTATTGACAAATGGTTTTTTCGATGATATACTTTTTAATGGATTAAAGTTGGCTCTTTTTTCCTCTTTTGCTTTGCAAAGAGAGATGGAGCTTTTTATTTTTAACGGAGGTCTTATCTTATGGCTAAAAAGAAAAAGACTTTATATAGCGGTGCTCGTATTATTATTGAAACTCTCATCGAGCAAGGTGTGACCGATATTTTCGGATATCCCGGAGGTCAAGTGCTCGACATTTATGATGAGCTTTATAAAGCAAGTGACAGAATAAACCATATTCTCACTGCTCACGAGCAAGGGGCGGCACATGCGGCAGACGGTTATTCGCGAGTCACGGGAAAGGTCGGTGTTGTTATCGCGACCTCGGGCCCCGGCGCGACAAATCTCGTTACAGGGATAGCGACCGCGATGCTCGACTCTATCCCTATGGTTGCTATTACCGGAAATGTGCCTTCAACTATGGTTGGCAAGGACAGCTTTCAAGAGATAAATATTACGGGTATCACGATGCCTATTACAAAGCACAATTATTTTGTCACAAACGTTTCGGAGTTGGCAGACACGATCCGAGAGGCTTTTAAAATAGCAAAATCGGGCAGACCCGGTCCGGTTCTTATTGACGTGCCGAAGGACATACAAACTTCCCTTTCCGAGTATATTCCGCAGGATATCGTTGAGCCGTTTGAGACTGAGATAGCCGATGACAGTCTTATTGACGAAGCTGTAGCGATGATCAACGCCGCAAAACGGCCTTATATCTACGTTGGCGGAGGTGCGGCGGCGCAAGGTATGACGAAGGATATTATGAGATTTGCTGAGAAGATCGGCGGATTTATCGGATGCACTTTTATGGGGATCTCTGCTATGCCCAATTCATATGAACGTTATCTCGGTATGCAAGGCATGCACGGGAAATATGCTTCTTCGATGGCAAACAAGCACGCCGACCTTATTATTGGTATCGGTATTCGTTTTTCGGACAGAGCGACGGGCAACATCGAGAAATATTGTGAGGGTGCGAAGATAATTCAGCTTGACGTTGATCTTTCAGAGATAAACAAAAACGTTATCGTTGATCTTGGAATCATCGGAGATATACGTTCTTCGTTCACAAGGATCGCCGAAAGATGCGAAAAAAAAGAACTTCCGCTTTGGGAAGAAGAGGTCAACGGCTACAAGCAAGAAAGCAAAGAGATCGATGCAAAGATCAAGGCGATGTCAGAAAGCCGTGTGACACCGAAAAAGATATTCGACGTTATTAATGATATAAAGACAAAAGAGACAGTTATCGTAACCGACGTTGGGCAGCATCAGATGTGGACAGCGCAATACGTTATGCTCGAAAAGCCGAGAAGATTCGCTTCAAGCGGGGGACTCGGTACGATGGGCTATGGGCTTGGCGCGGCTATCGGTGCGCAGATAGGCAGTGGCGACAAGACTTTGCTTATCACGGGCGACGGAAGCTTTGGAATGGACTTCATTGAGCTTGCGACCGCAGTTACATACAACGTACCTATAGTTATTATTATATTTAACAATGGTGTTCTCGGAATGGTACATCAATGGCAGACGCTATTCTTTGAGAAGCGTTATTCGAGCACTGTACTTAACAGAAAAACCGATTTTATCAAGGTAGCAGAGGCATTTGGTGCAGTTGGGCGCAGAGTTGAAGATATCGAGGAATTCGAAGCGGCATTTTCGGAAGCATTCAAACACTGCGGACCGTACGTTATTGAGGTTATGATCAGCGAGGACGAGCTTGTGTTACCAATGTTACCGCCCGGTGGAACGACCGACGATATTATCGTTAACAAGGAGAAAGAACAGATATGAGAAGTGTTATTGCCGTTTACGTTGAAAATAAATACGGTGTTTTGGCTCGTGTTTCGGGACTTTTTATGAGAAAAGGGTTCAACATTGACTCTTTGACCGTTGGTGAGACGGAAGACCCGAATTATTCGAGGATCACTATTACTATGTGTGGCGACGACTATGTCAGAGAGCAACTCATTAACCAGCTCAAAAAGCTTCACAACGTTAAAAAGGTAAAGCTTTTACAAACAGAAAGTTCGGTTGAAAGAGAGTTGTTACTTATCAAAGTGAGAAACACTGCTGAAACCAGAAGCGATATTATGGCGGCGGCAGAAGTTTATCGCGGAAAGATCATTGACTACTCTACCGAATCAATGTGCATTGAGATCACGGGTGAGTCATCGAAGATCAAGGCTTTTATTGAGGTTATGAAGCCGCTCGGCATCGTTGAGATGTGTAGAACGGGTGTTGTGGCACTTGAGAGAAACGAGACTATTCTCGAAAAATGACGTTATGATGAGAGATAACTATAAAATTTTCTCCTCGGCGACGATCGCGGGGAGCGGAAACCAATTTTTCTTCTCTTTGGGAGAGAAAAAGCGAGGTGTCGGGCGGATATTTTACAAAATAGCTGTCGAGGGGACACACGATTATTCACTTTTATTTTCGAATGTTATTGATACGACTTATGCTGACGGAAGTCAAAGTCACGCTGATCTCAGATGTGGCGAATGGATTCTTCACGGGGCGAGAGTCGGTGTTTGCGACAAGGCAGACAACTCACTTGACACCAAGATGACTCCGCTCACTTTTGGCGGTGAACATTCAAAGATCGTTGGTGTTGGCGACGAATTTTGGGCGGACGCTATCACATTGACATTCAAAAAAGGTCAATATCTTTGTTTCGAGGCGGAATATTCGGGAGAAATGATTCCTTATCACGAGGAAACTATACTTCCCTGCTTTGTTTTTGAAGATGGTAAATGGTGCGAAGGCAAAAAAATTCCATTTCCGTCGATGATTGGGTGCGATAGAGCTATTTCGAAGCGAGTTGCTTTTTTTGGTGATTCTATCACTCAAGGTATTGGTACCGAAGTCGATTCCTACGACCATTGGTGCGCTGTACTTTCCGAAATGATGGACAAAAATAATGCATATTGGAACTTGGGGATCGGTTATGCGAGAGCCGAGGACGCGGCGATAGACGGCGCATGGATGAAGAAAGCGAAAAAGAACGACGTTGTTTTTCTTTGTCTTGGTACGAACGATGTTTTTCATGTCGCTGACAAGGAAAGGCTTATTTCTTCGCTTGAAAAGATCGTTGACAAGCTCAATGAAGTTGGTGTTGAAGTTATATTGATAACATTACCACCGTTTGATCAACATGGTATGTTTATTGATATATGGAATTCAGCCAATGAATTTATCAAAACTGAGCTTTCGAAAAAGGTTAAAACTGTTTTTGACGTTGTGCCGGTGCTTTGCGGTGATGAACCTCATAAAGCTAAATACGGCGGACACCCTAATGCAGAAGGGTGCAAAAGATGGGCTATGGCACTTTTTGAACATTTGAAGAATATATAGGCGAAAAAACAGGCAATAAAAGCGGAGTTTTTACGTACTTGAAAAAAATAATTCCTTATAAATGAAATATGCTTCTCTAATCAAAAGAGAAGCATATTTTTATTTTCTTATATTCTTTTCAATGACGTAAAGAACGAGTTTCATTTTTGTCGGTCAGACCGGGAGAAACGAAGTTATTTTGGGAGAAAAACGAGCGTCGCCTTACTTCGTAAGGCAGTCGAAGTTTTTCTTCAAAAAGAACGAGTTTCTCACTGTCTGAATTAATCAAAAAGTGCTGTTTTGAGGAGGTCGGTGATGAGGTAGAGGTCGCTCGTTTTATTATCACGGCGCCAGCTCTTTTCATATGCTTCGCACCATCTGATGAACGCATCCTTACAATCGAGTGTTCTGCCGTCGAGCTGACGAACGAACGCGAGGTTGACGAACGCGGTCGCTTCTGCGCTGACAGCAAGGTCGAAATACATCTCGCCTTTGCCGAGCGAACGGAATTTTTCGGCGATCTCGAAGAGGCGTGTTGCGTTATCGGCGAAATAACCTGCGTTGGCTGCACCGAGCGTTGTATCACCGTAGTAGCTATGCTCACCGTAATACCATTGAACGAACATACCCCAGCTCATTATCTGCTCGCGGTCGCTATGCTCCTTCAAAAGTGCGATGGTCTCGCCCGTTTTATCGTTATAGACGAGGCTTCCGACAGCAGTTTCATAATCATCGGTAAATGCATCGGTGGAGTTATTCCAACCCTTTGCCGCACCGAGAACGAGTCCGTAGAGTGTACAATTAAGCGGACAAACATGACCGTAATCGCCCCATGCTGTATTGAGCACACCCATTGCTCCGTTCTTCACGCCGCCGTCAATCATTCCGATTATATTCGGCTTAGCGTAGTTGAGCGCTTCGCTGAAGTGGTTCCAAGAGGAGCATCCGGGACAAACTATTTGAGTCATACCGTTTTCGGTGAATTTCTCGATATTGCCAATATTGGGTGCATTACAATAGTCCCAACAGAGCATTATCGTATCCTTCGGGAACGAAGGAATTATCTCGGGATGGTTGAGCGCAATATCGCCCCACATCATTACTTGTTTTCCCTTTGAGGTAACGTAGTTGATTATTTTCGTTGTGAACTCGAGGTAAAGTGCGGCTTTATCTTTTCCTTTGTTTCTGCCGTTACAGAGGTCGAAGGTCTCATCACAGCAGATATTAAAATATTTACTTCTGAAGAGCGGAACGTATTGATCGATGAGCGACTTTATTAGCTCGAAGCTCTCGGGGTTCGATGCATCGATAGTATGGTGTAGCATACGGTTTACCCAAGGATTCGGATGGTGCTCGAAATTCTCAAGCTCACAAAGATGTTTATATTCCTTCGACTCCAAAAGGTGATAGAGGTGACCGAACGTTGAAAGCGAGGGGACGAAGTCGATGAAGTTATCATAGCAATAGTCGTCGAGCTCCAATACTTCTTCTGCTGTGAGATATCCGTTGGGCTTCAAGAAGCAACGGTATTCTTTGAAGTCAAATGCGTGTTCAATATATATTTGGAGCGAATTGATTTTATAGTATGCGAGCAATTCGATGAGCTTCTTTTCGCCCTCGACGGTAGGTACTCTTCCTCTTGAGACGTCATGGTAGAAGCCTCTATGTGCCATATCAGGTTCATCTTCGATAGTACAAGCGGGTATGTATCCGTCGGAATTTTTGATCATTTGGCGAAGTGTTTGGATGCCATAGAATGCACCTTTGAGCGAGCGCGCGGCGATGGAAACACCGTTTTCGTCGCAGATGAGAGTATACGCCTCGCTATTCTCGTCGGCGATCACGTTTATCGAGATATTTTTTCCGCAGGTGCAGAACGCTTTAACTATTCTCGATTCAACCTCTGTCTCAAGTTCGAGCTCGGCTTTGAATGTTTTTGCGGCTTTGAACAATCTTGTGTCGCACATTGGCGAGAGAACGATATCGAGTCCGCCGAGATATATTTTCTCATCTAGAAACTCCGCTTTTTGGGGATAGGGAATCAAATTCAATTTCATTATATTTCTCCTTGTTTTACAGACCGAGCGCATAGCCGGCGACTAATCCGAGGACGGCGCTGATACAGATTATTATTATCGGGTGGACTTTTTTAAACACCGGAACGATCATCGCGCCGAATATTGCAAGGCTGACATAGAACGACGGTGTTTTAAAAACTGAAGCCGAGAGTCCGCTCGGGAAAAGGACGGTCATTATCATTGACACGATCGCCGATCCGATAAGTCCGACGACGGCGGGCTTCAGTCCCGTCATACAGCCTTTTACTATCTCGCTGTTTTTGAATTTATCGTAGCAACGAGCAACTATAAGTA
>JAZRTU010000153.1:0-4823 GCA_045652185.1 Eubacteriales bacterium
GCGGTGATGCGCTAATGGTTGTTTAAAAGGATACTCCCGCAGGGGTAGTCATATTTTCTTGTTCAAAATCTAACTGTCCCATCGGTCCGTACCTCGCTTTCTTATATATTAATATTATATTTTAAATCATAATTACAGTCAATATATATTTTCACATTTTTTGAATTTTTTTCATACTATATTATCAAAAGCTGAAAAAGGAGAGATGATATTGGCAGAAAATTTCGGTTATTCCGTTTTACAGATAGTAAACGTCGAGGTGCGCCCGCTCGCCATTAATGTTCAGATATTCGACGAGAGCGACGGGCGCGAGGTGTTCAACGAGCTGATGCGTTTGGGAAGTGACGGCGACACGGCGCAGATACCGCTACCTGCACCACGGATTTCAAACTCGCTTTTGCCCGACAGCGAAGAGCCGACGTATTACAGATACACGATATGGGTGACGGCTGAAGGGTATGAGACGAATATTTATTACGGACAGCAGATATTTGAAAACATCGTTTCGACACAAAAGGTCGATCTTAAGCCCGGGCGCGCGAGTGTCAAAAACACATACTACATCACGCCGCACAAGCTTCGTGCACTTTCCGAGATAAGCTATGACGAGGGTAAAAAGTATCTCGGCGATGCCGCCATACAGACTGCCGTGACCTTCCGTCCCGTTGTTATTCCCGAGACTATCGTTGTGCATCTCGGGCCTCCCGGTGACAGAACCGCACGTAACGTTACCGTGCCGTATATCGACTACCTCAAATCGGTCGCCTCGAGCGAGGTTTATCCGACGTGGCCCGAGGCATCGCTTCGCGCGAACGTATACGCTCAATCGACGCTTGCGCTGAACCGACTGTATACGGAATGGTATCGTTCACAAGGGTATGATTTCGACATCACGTCGAGTCCTGCGTTCGACCAATACTACATTCACGAGCGGAGCGTTTTCGACACGATCGACGTTATCGTTGACAATCAATTTCGCGAATACGTTCGGCGCGGCGGTACGTTTGAGCCTGTTTTCACGGAATACTGCGACGGCTCGACGGTGAGCTGTGACGGGATGAGTCAATGGGGTACTGTGAGTCTCGCGAACCAAAACTACACGCCGCTTGACATACTGCGCTACTACTACGGAGACAACGTATATATCGCATCTGCAGAGATCTCGAGCGAGCGGACGGAATCTTTTCCCGGAAATGATCTCGTGATGGGAACGGATAGCGAATACGTCGGAATAATAAAACAACGGCTTAACCGTATTGCGATCAACTATCCTGCGATCCCATTCGTGAGAAGCAACAACAATTATTTCTCCGCCGACCTCGAAAATGCCGTCAGAGCATTTCAGCGCATTTTTGGGTTAAATGCAACGGGGGTGGTCGACCGTGAGACTTGGTATGAGATACAATATATCTACCTTGCGGTTACGAAGCTCGCCGAGCTGACGAGCGAGGGCGAATGGAACGATAGCGACACGTTTACGCGTGACCTTAAACGTGGGATGCGCGGGCTCGCGGTTTTGAGGATGCAATGGTATCTCAACGATATCGCATTTAACGTATCGTCGATACCGAACTTTACTGTAAACGGTATTTTTGGAACTCCTATGGAAAATGCGGTACGCGCATTTCAGCGATTTGCTTCGCTACCCGTTACGGGTGTTATCAACGAGGCTACTTGGAATGCTATCGTTAAGGCGTATAACGATCTCGAAGAAACTGAGTATAAATACGTTTATCCGGGTGTCCCGATACGATATGGTATGCGCGGCAAGGACGTTCGCGCGCTCCAAGAGCTTCTGAATTATGCCTATGAGCTCGACCCTAATGGGCTCTACAGTATCAACGAAGACGGTATTTTCGGAACTGAAACACAAAATGCCGTCATAGCGTTCCAGCGCAAATATGGCTTGAACGTTGACGGCATAGTAGGTCAATTAACTTGGAATAAGCTCATCGAGGTGCTTGGCGACAGGCTCAATGAGGAAGGATGATCAATTTCCTTTCGATTTCGTGATAGCATCATTCATCGCCGCCACGAATATCTCGTTAGGCTCGAATTTGATAAATGTCTCGTCATCACGGAATTTGCATATATAAATATATGCGCCGACATTCACGTTTTGACAATAATTAAAGCGGCTACGAATATTTGGATGCTTTGCTTTTTCATTGGTCGCTTTATACTGTGCCTCCGAAACGAGAAGTACGGATTCCGAAAGTGCGAGTGAGCAAACGGTTATTTGTTTGTTACCCGTCTGCTTTATAACTGTGAAATCCGATTCGCTGAGCTGATATATCCATTGAGTCATCGAATGATTGATGATAAAATTGAGGCAAAACACAACCGTTATCAAAAATCCGAGTTGGAACGCCCATTTGAAAAGCGGGAGCAACGTCATCAAGCAATACAGCAATACACCTGCAAGAACAAGAATCGCTATTACGCAAATCGTTTGTTTTCTGTTTTTTTCGGGTTTACACATAATCATAATTTTTCACCATCAATAATAAAAATAATAATAAAAGCTTATATCAAAGAAAGGATGATGCCTATGGATAACTATAAATTTGACAAAAGCACTCGCGACAAACTCGCTTCGATGAGCGACAGCGAACTGAAAAGCGTGCTTCACGAGATCGCTGATGCAGTTGGCGCCGACAAAGCAAAAACGAAAATGCTGCTTTGCAACATCGACGGAGTGAAGGATATGCTTCGAACGATGAGCGATGCCGAAGCCAACAAGCTGATAAACAGCCTCGGCGGTGACAAAGCTGAATCAATAATGAGAGATCTGAAGGGACGATATTAATGTCGGAAATGTCTGATAAGTTCAGTGAAATACTGAACAACCCCGATGCGATGTCAAAAATTATGGAATTGGCGAGCAATATCGATCGACCTCAAAAGCCGGAAGCCCGGATATCTGCGCCGAGAAGCGACGAACGAATGGATCTGCTTTTAGCGCTTCGTCCGCTTCTTCGTGAAAATCGACGTGAACGACTCGATAGTCTCACAAAAGCAGTTTCGATGGCACAGATGCTCGGGAAAATGAAAGGGGGACGATAGATTGGTCTACACAAGCGGTGTCCGCTCCGACGGCAACTACCGCCAAGACGGATATGAACAAGACAGACAAAACGAACCCGCCCACGAGGCTTTCAGGAACGACAGAAGCTTTCCGCAATACAACGAAAGTCACGAATCTTCGGGATTGCTTGACGGGCTCGGTAGCATTTTCAAAAAGCTAAAGAGCGACGATCTGTTGTTGATCGGATTGGGACTTGTCCTGTTGTTCGACGGGAACAAGGATAACGACTTACTCATCATTGTTTTGTTGTTATTACTATTTGACTGAGTACTCCTCACGCGCGCGTGCGGCGAGAAACTCGCAAAACTCCTCAACAAGCTTTTTGTCCTTCGTTCCAAGCGAACGATAATTGAGAATAAACTGTGAGGGTTGAAGTGCTACAGGAATGGTAGGTTGCGAACGGTTCAAGTTGCCGGTTGCAAAAAGGAAATCGTCGATAGTAATTCCGCCTTGCGCACAATTTGCGATCTTTTTGATGAGCTTCAAGCGCGGTGGGTTCTCCTGCTCGCCGCCTGCAAGCTTTCGCATTTGCACATAGCTGATATCGGCATCAAGCGAAAATTGTCTCCAACTTCGCTCTCCCTTCGCTTTCTCAAGCAACAAAGCAAATATCTTTTTTGAAAAAACCTCTGCCATATTTTCCTCCTGAGAAGACTGAGCTGAAGCCATCCAAAAATGGCTTCAGCATTCATTTTTTTATTGCTTTCCTGAGTCGATCTTTGTTTTGATAATTGTCTCGATAGCAGTATTGTTCTCCATTGTGGAAATATAATACACGTAATCGCCATAAACTCCGATAACAGAACCACTTGCGGCATTTACCATTTCGGGCTTATAGCCTTCGAATTTCTTTTTGAGCGCATCAACGCGGAGTTGACAGAACGCTTTTATTTCTTCAACAGTCATACCTTCCGACGCCTTGAAAACGCCAAACTCGCTCACAACGGGCTCGTCTGTTATGAATACGGCATAGGAATCGAGCTTTGTGAAATCGGGTGTTTCAAGAAGTGTTCCGTAATAGCCCGAGATCAAGAACTCATCCATTGCGTTGTCCTTGGAATCATAAAGCTGATGTACCTCGGGATCGGATTTTTCCTTCAAATACGCCTCGTCGCGTATCTCGATGCAAGAAGCGTTGCTGACTATCGCACCGCTTTCGCTTGTTGTTTGGCTTGTTGTTTCGTCAGTTTTGCTCGTGTCACCGTTTTGTCCGCATGCGCAGAGAAGAAGCGAGATCGAAGTGATCACAAGAAGAAGAGCTAATAATTTTTTCATTTTTTGGTTACCTTTCTTATTTTGATGTGGGGGATATACACGTTAACGCCGCGCCGATCGCCGTCGCGAAGTTCGCGAGGTTCGGAACGGTGAAATCGACCTTGAACATATTGCTGAGGCTTTCAAAGACCTCTTCCGCTTGGGGAAGTATTGACAAGTTGCCCGTCAAAACGACTTTCCCAACGTTTTTATGTCTTGATGCAAAGACGGCGAGCATTCCGATGGATTCATAGACCATATTAAGTATTCCGAGCGCGATATCTCCGTTCGTCGCAACGTCGGAGAGCTTTCCGAAGTTAGCCGCAGTCGTCTTACGCGGGAGAGTCGGGATGATATCCTTGCTCGTCATATCGGAGATACGAAGGTCGATATTATCAAGGCTACCCTCGTTCGCAAGCTCGACGATATTATCGATGTTTGACACACCGAGCATTTTTTTCGAAAGCCCGATGAGAGTACC
>JAZRTU010000154.1:0-7975 GCA_045652185.1 Eubacteriales bacterium
TTGATATTAATAATGTTAGTTGTAACTTCATGTACGCAAGAGATAACATATAATGACACATACAGTATTTCGTTAGGTTACAGATACGTTGAAGAATCAAAACCGAATCAGATTTTGTCCAATGAACAAGCTGAATATTTGTATTCCATATGGAATAATGAAGAATGGATCGACGATATTTACAAGGTTGCCTGTGATTATGAATTTGAAGCTAATGGAGTTGTTATTTGGTACTCATCTGAGGTCGGCGCTTTTGTGGATGTAACAAATCAAAGATCAATTTGGTGTTTGACGAACGAACAACGAGATTATATTAATACATCAATAATAGGAACTTTCGAATCATAAAAACGTCTCCGACGAGCTCGACGTCCCACCCGGGTTGGATATAAAATGAGAAAAAGCTTTCTTGGACACCCAAGAAAGCTTTTTTGATAATGAGTTAAAGAATTCGGTTTTGTTTATATAAACCATAAGTCTCATCGATCGGATCTCTGAAAATATTTAATTTAGGCGTAAAATAAGTGAATATGATGAATAGCAAAGCGATTATGACAAATATATAAATAGCTCTTTTCGGAAAAGAACATTTTATCTTGCCGCTTTCGAACATTTTTGCTTCATAAACGAAAACGATAGCCGCACTAATGAAAAATATAGAAATGTTAAACCAATCGGGAGATTTTCCGATAATGCCGTTGTAAAGATAAAATATCAACGGTATCAACACTAAGCCAACCAATGTTCCGCGAAGCTTAATGCACCAAAAGTCATCGCGTTTGTTTAGAATTTTGTTTTCGATCAAAGCAAAAATCAAAAGAGGGAAAAACAAAAGCTTCATGTGCTCCCAAGTCGATTCGTTAACCCCCGATATCGCCGCAATAACATCGTTTCCTGTCCAATCATAAAGATAATGAGAGATCGTCCCAAGTATCGAAACGATAATAAACCCGATAAATTGCCAAAAATTGATCGATCTTTTCATATACAACCTGCCAAACTGTTTCTTGAAAATAGTATATTACAAAAATAGAACTGTTATTCCAAAACATTGCAAACAAACCGAAATGTAAAAAAACTATTGACAAATACAAAAAAAGTGCTATAATATATTAATAATAACGCGTTGAAGCGGAATAGTAAGTGAAATGGTTCGCCTTGAGAGAGACGTCGGTTGCTGCGAGACGTTGGGAATCCTTCGCCGAACTCACCGCGGAGCGGCTGCCGTGAACATTTGTAGTAGGGGCAGACGGGAACTCCCGTGATAGAGTAAGGATGTGATAGCATCTAAAGGGCATCCGAAAGGATGAAGAAGAGTGGTACCGCGGAAAGTTAAGTTTAACGTTTTCGTCTCTTTGAACTGACAAAGAGATGAAAGCGTTTTTTTGTTAGTGCAAAACATTCGTATTTTAAGGAGTTATTAAAATGAAAAAAATTGCAATTTCAGACATTACTTTAAAAAAGCTTTCGGGAAATCGTGAAATAGCCCTACTTTTCCGCGAAAAAACTGCTATCGCCGCATGTGCGGATTCTTTGGGTGCCGACTCTGTTGAATTATCGCCAATGAAAAACTTGCGTGAAGATACGATAATATATAAAACAATTGCAAAAACAGTTAAAAATGCCGTTTTAACAATACCTGTTGGATTTACTGCTGAAGAGGTAACAAAAGCATGGGAGTGTATTAAAGACGCCAAAAAACCACGCCTTCAAATTGAACTTCCCGTTTCGACGGTTCAAATGGAATATTTATATCATGTGAAATCGGAAAAAATGCTCGAAAAAATAGTTGATCTCATAAAAACTGCAAAGGCTCTTTGTAATGATGTTGAGTTTTCCGCATTGGATGCAACTCGTGCTGATGAGGATTTCCTTTTAACAGTTGTAAAAGAATCTGAAAATGCGGGCGCAACCGTAATTACACTTTGCGATGATGCAGGTATATCTTTGCCGAATGAGATCTCCGAAATGGTCGAAAAAGTAAAAAAAGTAGTATCTATCCCTGTTTTCGTCTCTCTTTCCGATAGAATAAATATGGCTGTCGCTTCCTCTATATCTGCAATAATGAGTGGTGCTGATGGCGTAAAATGTGCAATGGCAGGGAAAGACGTTCTCTTGACAGGCGAATTCTCCGACGCGATAAGTGTATGCAGTACTCGAATTGATGCAGAGTGTAGTCTTAATAACACAAAAATTCACTCAAGCATTGATGATATGCTTCAAAGCATAAACCATGATTCATATTCATCTGAAAATAGCTTCAACGGAGATAATAATATATTGCTCGACGCCGAGAGCACGATTACTCAAGTTGCTCAAGCTGCTCAAATGCTCGGCTATGACCTTTCCGACTCCGATTGCGGAAACGTGCATAAAGCACTTCTCCAAATATGTGAGAAAAAGGATGCGGTAGGAGCAAAAGAACTTGAAGCATTGATAGCAAGCAGCGCAATGCAAGCTCCTTCTACCTATCATCTCGAAAGTTACACAACAAATAGCACCAACCTCTCAAGCTCTATGTCTCAGGTTACACTCAGATGTAACGATGATATTATAAATGGCGTTAGCATAGGTGACGGACCTATCGATTCAGCCTTCCGTGCAATAGAGCAATGTATAGGATATCACTATGAGCTTGATGATTTCCAAGTTCAGTCTGTTACCGAGGGTAAAGAAGCGCTCGGCTCTGCACTCGTAAGACTGCGTAATAATGGAAAGCTATATTCAGGTAACGGTATTTCTACCGATATCGTTGCGGCAAGTATCAGAGCATATATCAATGCGTTGAATAAGATCGTTTTCGAGGAGGAATAAGATGAAGATCGTTTTTTCAACAAAAAATGTAAATCGTCCTTCGTTTCTCGATACGTGTAGATTTGCCTATGACTATGGTTTTTCGGGATTTGAAATATACGATGCAATAAAAGAACGCACTGCTCATAACGATAGCATTCTCCGTCGTGACCACACTGCTGATTCAAAAAGAAAGCTTATAAATAGAAATCTTTCTATTTCCGCATTAACTTATCCTGTCCCTCTCAATTCCACGTCAGCTGATTCGGAGACTCTTGTAAAATACATAGATATGGCATCAAATGCAGGTGTGGAAAACGTAATTGTTAGAATCGAAGAAAAAACAGAATTTGATGTTTTAAAGATAAAACTTTCCGATGCAATTAAACGCGCCGAAAGATCTGACGTCAAAATTCTGCTTGAAACAGTTGGATATCTCGCTAATACAGAAAAAGTAATCGAAATAATTAACTTTTTCTCGTCTTCTGCCATAGGTGCCTCTTGGAACGTCAGAGGAACGTATTTCGGTGAAGGCGAAAACGCCGAAACAACGATTAAATCTCTCGGCGCATATATTAAATATGTTCGTCTTGGAGATATGAAAGACGGCAACACAGTTCTTATCGGTGAAGGAGATCTTCCCGTTGAAAAGCTTATCGGCGCGTTATCTTCACTAAATTTCGATGGTTTCATTTGCGCAGCTTGGAACGATGAGATAAACGATGCTGATATAGTGTTGACTCATTTTGCAAATTACATTGCTTCATTAAATCGTGACAAAAAAGAATACGACCGCTTCTACTATAACAGATCAAAGACAGGCACTTTTGTTTGGAAGAAGTATGACGTCATAGAAGCGACTTTTTCGGACGTTCTTGATGCGATGGTAGATAATTACCCCGATCAATATGCGTTTAAATTTCCCACGCTTGATTACACGAGAACATATTCTCAATTTCGCCGTGATGTTGATGAATGTGCCGCTGCTCTTATTTCGATGGGAGTAAAAGCCGGTGACCACGTTGCAGTATGGGCAACTAATGTTCCCGAGTGGTATATAACTTTTTGGGCAACAACAAAAATCGGTGCCGTTCTTGTTACCGTCAATACAGCATATAAGATCCACGAGATCGAGTATCTTTTGAAACAGTCCGATACTCACACCCTCGTAATGATCGAGTATTGTAAAGATATAAACTATAAAGAAATAATTTCCGAGCTTTGTCCCGAATTAAAAACGCTGAGCGCAGGGAAGCCCTTGTATTCAAAGAACCTCCCGTTTTTGCGTAACGTTGTAACTGTGGGCTTTACAATGCAAGGATGCCTTTCTTGGGAACAAATGCTCTCTCGTGCATCACTCGTACCTCGTGAAGAGGTAAGAAGACGCGCATCTCTTGTAAAACCCGATGATGTTTGTAATATGCAATACACCTCGGGGACAACAGGATTTCCCAAGGGCGTAATGTTAACTCATAGAAATATAGTAAATAACGGAAAAACTATCGGTGATAGAATGGATCTTTCAACAGCAGATAGAATGATGATCCAAGTTCCAATGTTCCATTGCTTTGGAATGGTTCTTTCTATGACGTCAACTATGACTCATGGTGGAACTCTTTGCCCTATACCGTATTTTTCTCCCAAATCATCACTCGCGTGTGTCAACGACGAGCATATCACTTGCTTCAACGGTGTTCCGACAATGTTTATCGCAATGTTTAATCACCCCGATTTTGCAAAGACCGATTTTTCATATATGCGAACGGGAATAATGGCAGGTGCAAACTGTCCTGCCGACTTGATGCGCCGTGCGGCAGATGAGATGAATATGAAAGAGATCATCTCTGTGTACGGTCAGACCGAAGCATCGCCGGGATGCACTATGGGCGAAGTCAATGAGGATATCGACCACCGTGTCGAAACTGTCGGAAGCCCATTCCCGGGAGTTGAATGTAAAGTAATCGATCCTGAAACAGGTGAAGAATTGCCCGATGGCGAAAGCGGAGAGTTTGTGGCACGCGGCTTCAATATAATGAAAGGCTACTATAAAATGCCCGAAGCGACCGCACAAGCTATCGATGCCGACGGATGGCTGCATAGCGGTGATATCTGTTGCCGTACTCCCGACGGTTACTATAAAGTAACAGGTCGCTTGAAGGATATGATAATAAGAGGCGGTGAAAACCTCTATCCCCGAGAGATAGAAGAATTCTACCTCACCAATCCGAAGGTTCGTGACGTCCAAGTCGTAGGTGTCCCCGATGAACGATATGGAGAAGAGTGTTGCGCTTGGGTGATACTCCATAAAGGTGAAACCGCCGACGAAGCCGAAATGAAATCATTCGGTAACGCGTCAATAGCACGCCATAAAGTCCCGAGATATTTCTTGTTCGTTAATGAGTTTCCGATGAACGCCGCAGGCAAAATATTGAAATATAAAATGCGAGATGAGTCACTCGAACGCCTCGGTTTGAAAAAATAAATACTTTTTAATACTAACACCCCGATAGGCTATATAGTCTATCGGGGTGTTGTCATATAAGCTTAAAACCAATACTTATTCATATCTGAAAGTGTTTTATTGTCAATATTTTCCTCAATACTGTCAGGTAATACCGAATCGATTCCGCAATGCGGGCATAAAGCGGTTTGACCATTGTCTGTGTAATTGTTTATCTCGTTTTTGTCAAAAGACTTTTGACAATGAAAACAATAGCATTTATCAGACTTTTCGATCATACTTTTATTATGCGTACTATAAGCGTGTAATTTCTTTAATAAAGATTCTTTTTCGTAATCATAACGATTTAATAATTTTGGAGTGGTTTTGTTTTTACTGCTTGGCTTGTACCTTTTTATCATTCTGAATGTGTTGTAAATTAACAAAGCGGAACATCCTATGGTGTATGAGATGATGTTATCAGAATCTTTTGATGAAAAACAAAACATTCCAACAATAAATATCCCCAAAAGAATAATAAGTATCTCATAAAAAATAGCTTTTCTTTTGATGAATTTCTTGCATTCATCATAATTCTTTTTTATCTCAATATCAGATAAGAGCTTTCTTCGATTTACCTTTTGTATCCTATCTACTATACATTGTTCCTCGAACGATATCCTGCTTTCGCACGACGGACATTTGAACCTATGCTCATATACGTCGTGGTCACGTCGTGGAAAAGTGTTGTAGTCATGATATTTGAAATAATCAATATCGTCTTTTGTAACGATTCGGTGTGTTTTCTCCTTTTTTAGCCTTGCACCACATTTTGAACAATAATATCTCTTGAAAACCATCCCCCAAGGTATACTCCAGCTAATGTTGTTTTTCAATAAACTCACCTCCAGTATGAACTATCATATAAATTATACAAATAAAACAACGAACTGTCAATACTAAAAATACCCAACCTTTATTATAAGGTTGGGTATAATAATTCTATTATCCGTTTTTCTTCTCAAGGTCTTTTTTGCGTATCTCAACACGTCTGACCTTACCGCTGATCGTTTTCGGAAGCTCATCAACGAATTCAACGATTCTCGGATATTTGTAAGGAGCTGTGTGAGTTTTAACGTATTCTTGGATATCCTTTTTGAGTGCATCAGTGCCGACAGTACCCTTTGTGAGTACGATTGTCGCCTTAACTATCTGTCCGCGTACTTCATCGGGAACAGGGGTGATAGCGCATTCCAAAACGTAAGGAAGCTCCATAATAACGCTTTCTATTTCGAACGGACCGATTCTGTAACCGGAAGACTTAATAACATCGTCAATACGTCCAACGTACCAAAGATATCCATCCTCGTCCATCGTCGCCTGGTCGCCTGTGTGGTAATATCCATCGTGCCAAGCATCGTTTGTTTTCTCTTCGTCAAGATAATATCCTGTAAAGAGACCGCAAGGAACGTTGTCCTTCGTACGGATACAGATTTCACCGGTATCACCGGTTTGACATTCGTTTCCGTCAGGATCGAGTATAACAACGTCATAAAGCGGACTCGGTTTACCCATCGAACCGATTCTTGGAGTAGAACCAACGAAGTTAGCAATAGAAAGTGTTGTTTCGGTTTGACCGAAGCCCTCCATAATGGTGAGCCCCGTCGCTTTCTTGAATTGGTTGAATACCTCGGGGTTCAACGCCTCACCTGCAGTCGTAGCATATTTGATCGATGAAAGATCATATTTTGAAAGGTCTTCTTTGATAAAGAAGCGATACATAGTAGGTGGCGCGCAGAATGTCGTAATGTTATATTTTTTGAAGAGAGGAAGTATGTCTTCCGAACGGAATCTGTCGAAATCGTACGTAAATATCGCAGCCTCGCAAAGCCATTGACCGTAAAGCTTGCCCCAAAGTGCCTTACCCCAACCGGTGTCGGATATGGTAAAGTGTAATCCCTCAGGGTCAACGTTATGCCAAAATCTTGCAGTAGGGTAGTGACCTAAAGCATATTTGTATGAATGAGTTGCAATACGAGGATATCCCGTTGTTCCCGATGTGAATATCATAAGCATCGGATCGTTTCCGCAAGGAGTATCGTCTTTTCTATAGAAATGAGTGGAAAATCTTTCCATCTCAACATTGAAATCAAACCATCCGTCCTTCTTGCCGCCAACGAGTATTTTTGTCATTTCAGGATAATTAGCCGCAGCTTTTTCGGCTTCTTCGGAAACGTTGCCGTCAGCAGTACAAACGATAGCCTTTACCTTCGCCGCTTTATATCTGTAATCAAAATCGTGTTCAACAAGTTGGTTGGTAGCAGGAATAGCAATAGCACCGATTTTGTGGAGTGCGAGCATACAGAACCAGAATTGGTAGTGTCTTTTTAAAACCAACATAACCGTGTCGCCCTTTTTGATACCGAGGGATTCAAAATAGTTGGCGGTCTTTGCAGAATACTTTTTCATATCGCTGAAGGTAAATCTGCGGTCGGTCTTATCGTTTGCCACCCACATCATCGCGAGTTTGTCGGGATTTTTCTTTGCAATAGCGTCAACGCAGTCAAATGCGAAATTGAAGGAGTCGTCATTTGTGAATTCAATTTTGTTGAATACTCCGTTGTCGTCGTAATAGGATTTTATGAACTTATCCGCAACGGTTTCAGACTTTTCCTTCTGCGCGGAGATTTTCGCCGCGATGTAGGGTGCTTCGGGATATTCCTCCGCTACCGCATCGTCTTT
>JAZRTU010000155.1:0-6564 GCA_045652185.1 Eubacteriales bacterium
CGGCAAGCTCCTCCTGAGAGAGCCCGTGCTTTGTTCTGAGTTCAAGGATAATATCTTTGGTTTCCATACGATTACCGCCTTTGATTACTGTGCTTTCATTATAGCAAATTTCAGCGCAAGTTTCAAGCAACGCGCTGTTGCCTTTTCTTTGTCTACCGCGGGGCAATCGTTGACTCGGCACGGATTCGGCAGTTCATTTGAATATCCTTTACCGAATTGGCAAGAATAACTTATATCAAACAAACGGAGGTAAATTTATGTTCAAACACGAAAAGATGCTTTTTCATCCGGTGGCAGTGGAGAGACCCAATCCGCAGTATGCGGCACTTTTGCAAGAACAGCTCGGCGGCGGCAACGGCGAGCTGAAGGCGGCAATGCAATATATGTCCCAAAGCTTTCGAATCAAAGATCCTGAAATTAAAGATTTATTTCTTGATATTGCCGCAGAAGAACTCGGTCATATGGAAATGGTGGCACAGACCATCAACCTCTTAAACGGTCACGACGTTGACGCGACAACCGTCCCTTGTGGAGAGATTCAGTCCCACGTCATTCTCGGTCTGAACCCGGGGCTTATAAATGCTTCAGGTTATTCGTGGACGGGTGACTATGTAACAGTTACGGGTGATCTATGTGCAGACCTTCTCAGCAATATCGCATCCGAACAGCGTGCGAAGGTGGTTTACGAATACCTTTACCGTCAGATCGACGACAAAAAAGTGCGCGAGACCATCGATTTTCTTTTGAACCGTGAGGAAGCACACAATCAAATGTTCCGCGACGCCTTTAACAAGGTACAAAACTCCGGCTCCAACCGTGATTTCGGCACGACCAAAGCCGCGAAAATGTATTTTTCTATGTCGGATCCCGGTCCCAACACTTTTGCAACCGGCGAAACCAAGCCCGTTTCTTTTGATAAATAGCGAAAAGCCGATGAGGTTTCACTTGACTCCTCATCGGCTATCATATATTCTGATCGATCTTATTGCTTTGACTTTTCAATCAGACCACAAGCTTCTTACATTATCCTTCCCAACACTAATGCAAGGCAAAATTTGAGGGCTGACGATTTTTCGTCACCCCTTTGCTTATATTATTTAAGTTTTCCAAGCTTCGTTGTATTTGCAATAACGATCAACGTGGTTTCGCTATCAAGCACCTGCTCGGGATTGATATTGACGATTACTTTTCCATCCTTTTTGATAGCTACGATATTGAAACCGTATTTTTTTCGGAGATTCAGTTCAATAAGATTCTTGCCGCACCACTCATCTTTAACGTCGATCTCAACCATAGACACGGTCTTTGACAGAGAGATCATATCGATAAATCCGGAGCTTAACAGATTTTTTGCAAGACGGATACCCGATTCGTTTTCGGGAAATACCACCTGATCCGCACCTACTCGGAGCAATATCTTTTGGTGCATCTCGTTGGCACACTTTGCAATTACGGTTTTAACGCCGGCTTCTTTGCAAAGTGTTATTGCCATTACGCTTGCTTCAAGATTGCTCGCCATGCAAACGATAACGGTATCAACGTTTCCGATACCGAGACGAGAGATCACCTCCATGTCGGTCACATCTGCACATTTACATACGGGCAGATATGCTGCCGCATCGTTAACTATCTTTTGTTCGCTATCGACAGCGATGACCTCCATACCATTTTCAACGAGCTCTCTCGCTACTGCTATGCCATATCTTCCAAGTCCAAATACTGCGTACGTTTTCTTTGCTTTCATAATCTTCTCCTTATCCTATGCTGATATCTTCCGTCGGCTCGGAAATTACGTTCTGACTTTCGTTCTTGCTGCCGAAAGCGACCGCTAATGATATTGGTCCGACTCTGCCGAAATACATCGTTACGATGATAATTAGTTTTCCAAAGGTGTTAAGCGTTGCCGTCAGATTTCTTGAAAGACCGACGGTTGCCGTTGCGCTGACGGTTTCATATACCGCATCAATGACAGAAGCGTTACACGTTGCCATTAGGAGCACAGTGGACATAGCGCAAATCGTAAGGAACATTACAACGACCGCAACTGCTTTCTTTATTGATTCCTCGGAAATGCGGCGGTTAAACAGCGCCAAACCATTCTTGTTTCTTATCGTCGCGAATGCCGAGCAAACGAGAACGGTTATCGTAACCGTCTTCATACCGCCCGCCGTTCCAACGGGTGAACCGCCGATCAACATCAAAATAATCGATACGGCTGCAGATGCGTTTGTTAAACTTTCTTGAGGAACGGAGGCAAAGCCTGCCGTTCTCGTTGTTACCGATTGAAAAAAGGACACTTGGATCTTATCAAACAAACTCATCTCTCCGATGGTCAAAGAATTTGAATATTCAAAAATGAAAATCAGAACAGCCCCCGCAAGGATAAGACCTGCCGAAACGGTGACGGCAATCTTTGAATGCAAAGTAAGATGTCTGAATATCTTTCGATTTTTCGGCGAACGTGTCTTGATAACACGAAGAAGATCCCACCAAACGATATATCCGAGTCCTCCGAGAATGATGAGCGCAGAGGTAACGAGGTTGACAAGCGGATGGGTCGCATAGTTGCAAAGACTGTTTTCGCCAATTATATCGATACCTGCGTTACAGAATGCAGAAACAGAATTAAATATCGAGATCCAAACACCTTTTGCACCAAATTCGGGGATAAAGACGAGCATATAAAGAAGCGCGCCGATTCCCTCGATGATAAGTGTGCCGAGCAATACGTTCTTGACGAACTTGGCTAGTCCTGACATTGTATTAAGGTTAAAAGCATCTTGAATGAGCAATCGATCGCCGATTCCCATTTTTCTGTTGAGCAAGAGCATCAATCCCGACATAATGGTAATAAGCCCAAGTCCGCCTATTTGAATCAACAGCAAGATCACGACCTGCCCGAACACGCTCCACGCAGATACCGTCGGGAGTGTAACAAGTCCTGTTACACAGGTTGAGGTCGTTGCCGTAAACAACGCATCAAGATACGGCACGGGCATGCCGTTTTCGGAGCTTATCGGCAACGCCAAAAGCACACTTCCCACAAGAATGGTTACGAGGAAGCTGAGTAATATGATCTGTGTTGTAGATAATGAGATTTTTTTACTTCCAATCATAAAGTATTACCTCAAAAAAGCAAAAGGAACCAACGTCCTCTGCAGTCAGCTGGTTCCTTATATATCGTTAATTTTTAATAATTATATCACAGACTTCTCTTTTTGTCAACACATCACCGCAGAGCAAATTTTTGTGTTTGAGAGATCCTGTTTCAAGTAACATAACAGCGCACCGCTTACAACTCACGATTATAGCTCATATAATTTTGACGTTTCTTTGTTTCTATATTCGTGTTTTTCGTAGTAACCGATCAACATACCATTGATATCGCGAAGCGCGACCATATAAACATCTTTATTTTCCTCGTCGTTGCGATAGGTATATACGATATTATTCCCGACATCCTTTTTAAACCAATCGAGCACACGCTCGAGCTTCTCCACTGCGGCGGCGGGGTGACAGTTTTTAATGTTTTTTCCGGTCAAGTCACATTTATACCTTGTTATGGCGGCGGGATTCATATACACGACGATCGATTGCATATCACATACAACGATCGGGGCTTTATCTTGCTCCAAGATACTTCTAAACAACTGTTCCATAGCATTATCCCTCAATTACAATGGGCGCTGCGGTGAAGGAGCTGATCGTCGCCGTGAAATTCTTCATATAGAAAACTTGTGTATTTCCGTCGTTTTCGTCATACATACCGCGTAGGTTAGGGTATGCATCGAGCATAGACTTCTTTGCTTCAAGACGGTCATCTTCAACAAGCTCACAAGCAATACGAATCCACGCGCCATCTTTAAAAGCGCATATTTCCGCTTTCGGATTAGCGGCAAGCTGATAGCTCGTGGGTTTGATCTTCCCCGTCTGTATATAGAGCTTGCCCTCAAACTCATTGATCGTTCCGAAGGGACGTACTCTTGGCTGATCACCCTCAACCGTTGCCAAATAATAAACCTCTGCTTTTTTTAAAAAATCATAGATGCGTTTCATTTCAGTTCTCCTCTGTATTTATTTCTCGTCATTTTCGTCGGAGATATTCGTTATATTAGCTGAATGCGGCAACGATCAAACCGATTAGTGCCAACCATATTAGTACAAACGGGATAGAATAATACCATTTTTTTGGCTTGCTCCCGCCCCACATTCCTTCTGCGCGCGTTCGACAATCCTCGAACACTTCGTCAGGAATACATCTCACACACCAAGCGATCAATGCGGGAAGGATTATTAAATCGTCCAAATAACCGAGCAGGGGGATAAAATCAGGTATCAGATCAATCGGTGACAAAGCATACACCACAACAAGTGCCGCTATTATTTTCGCATACCACGGTGTTCTTTTTTCTTTCAATGCAAGAAATACCGCAGGTATATCTGTTTTTAACTTTTTCGCTCGCTCTTTCAATTTATTCATAATGCTCATCCATTCGAATGTTTTATAATGTTTCCATTTTAGATCACGAAGCGTATTCGTATGGGTGATAAATGTTTTTGTGATTCTAAAATCAATTCTCTTTCGGATCATTATAACATATTCAATACGTTTCAGCAATGGGTTGAATAAAAAAGCCCGAAGAAATGGTTGCAAAAAGGCGACTCGCCGAGTCGCCTTTTATCCAATTTTAAAGATCATAATTCGTTCACGCGGGTCTCCCGCGAACAGATCGTCGAGGTCTATCTCGTCGAAAAACTCGAGCTCGTCGAGTGTCATCAAATAGCACATATAGTCATCGGACGGATAATAGAAAAACAAAAATATCTCCCTCGGTGATCCATAATATGAACCAACGATCCGCGCAATCACCTTTTGAAGTATCTCCAAAGAAAACGGATTGAAGAAATAACATCTGTTTACATCAGCGTTCGGCTCATATTCTTCCGCACGCCCAAGAACAAAGTCTGTTTTCGTTCGCGAGATAGCGCTCGCTTTGTTTTCGAGTGCGCATCTATATATACGTTCGTCATATTCGAGCCCGATGCTTTTCACTTTAGTTCGCGCGGAAAGGAAAAACCCGACTCTGCCTTTCCCACAGCCATAGTCCAAAACCACATCGTCTTCTCCGAAAAGTCCGCTTTGCTCCAATCGTTCCAAAACGCAATACGGTGTCGGCTCATAGGGAAAACGATATTCATCGGCATTAGTATCGTCGCGCCCGATGGTTTTTATTTGCAATATTTTATCCCAAGCGGTCTCTTTATCGGTCATCATTACCCCTACTTTTCGCAGATCATCTTTATTTCTTCTTTTGTCAGCGCGTCCAAAAGGAAATGATTGCCGTCATATCTCGTCTTCTTATCTTCGGGAAGAGAATCCAAAAATTCGGAATATTCCATCTCTCTTATCGGTCGTTTTTCATCGTGGAATCCCACCGCAATATACCAATTTTTACATTCCAACGCTTTTCCCGTTTCCGAGTCCGTTATTCCAAACGGTACTGTCGGCTCGTTCGGGAATATTGCGGGCAATTCGTCGGTTATAAAAAATCTTCCGAATATCCCGTTTTCGCTATTATATAGATCAGGGCTCTCAAAAAACACGTCTATATCCTGCTTTTCGTGCAACCACTCGTCAAATCGTTCGGGCTCATTCGAAAAAATCGCCGCTTCCTCTTTTCCGAGTGTCAACTGCCACATCGCCGAATAAAGCGTTAACATTTCTTGAGTGCCGTCGAGTATTTGCGCAGAAAACTGTTTTAATGCTCTATAGTTAAACTCGACCATATCGTCATATCCGTCCAAAAACTCAGAAAGGCTGACACGGCTTCCGTCAGCAGTCAATCTCGCACCCCAATACTTCACCATTCGCTCGATAGTGCAATAGAAATCCTTCAGCTCTCTTGTAGTGGACGGAAGCGGAAGTCGAAGATAGAGTCTTCTTTTTTCCTCGGGTGTCCAAATAACGCTAAAGCCTCTTCCTATCTTTTCGGGGTTATAGGCAATAAATTCATTTTCACCAAGCTCTCCGATGTTTAGCATATCGTTTTCAAAATTCCCATAATTTAAGCTTTCGCCCAAAATGACCTCGAGAGGCATATTCTTTCGTCCGAAAAGCTTTTGTTCTATCATCACGTCAATAGCCATAACCATCCTCTTTCCGATTAATTCCGATATGATCATATCGCAAAACTTTGCTCACAACGGATAGCAGCCTGTTATATATCAGCTTTTGGATGCGTACGATCAATAATCCTTCTTCATACCGCAACTACTGCATTTTTTGGTGAACAAGCCTTTGAAGCTTCCGCCGCATTGTTGACACACATTGCGCTTCCGACGATCTGCTCGCATCTCCTCGAGTGCGCGAAGCGCCGCTTCCTCACGAGCTTTACGTTCAGCCTCCTCGCGAGCTATGCGCTCCGCTTTCTCACGAGCTATGCGCGCTTCCTCCTCGCGAGCCTTACGCAACGCTTCCTCTTGCAATCTACGCTCTTCCTCTTCACGAGCTATGCGCTCCGCTTCCTCGCGTGCCTTGCGCTCTTCTTTTTCGCGAGCTTTGCG
>JAZRTU010000156.1:0-1964 GCA_045652185.1 Eubacteriales bacterium
ACAACCTTTGAAAAGGTTGACGAAACTTTTAATTCTTTGGTTCTGTAGTCGTTTGCTACTCGGAGAGTTTCATTTTTACATGGAGGATATTATCCTCAAGGTACGGTTCGGAAGAAACAACGAAACCAAACCGCTCATAGAACGCGGTCGCATATTTTTGCGCGCTGATCATTATTGGCAGATCGCCATATTTTTCACGCGCCGTTTTGATTGCCGCTTCCATTACTGCCGCGCCTAACCCTATTCCGCGGTGCTTTGACACCACTCTGCCGATCGACAATGAGTCCGGGTACGACACGCCTTTATCAAGCACACGCGCACACGCGACAACTTCGTCGTCGCTCGCTAACCAAACGTGCCACGCATTTTTATCCTTGTCGTCGAGATCGAGGTATACACAATCCTGCTCGACTACAAACACATCGCTTCTAAGCTTTAATATCTCATAGAGCTCGTATACGCTGAGCTCGTCAAATTTCTTCACAAACAGCTCCATATCATCCACCTGATACTCTTTTTATTCTTCGGGTTCATTATACACTAACTTGCGCAAGTTTTCAATGGCTATACTTCACTTAAACAGATTTTGCGTTTGGTTTTTTATATTTAATGGGCTAAAATTTTGTTTTCACCTTGTTTTGAAAAAATAAATATGCTATAATTTTATTATCAAAACCGAGGTGTTACTTATGGATAATATTCTTCTTCACGAATACCGTATCCCCGTCGAGGGAATTAAAAGAAAAACAATATATCATTTCAGCGATACCCACCTCGCTGAATACGACGAGCTGGCTACCGAAACCGAGATCGCAGGCGCAAAAAAAACAACCGAGGCTTGGGAACGTGTTCGCAAAATATTCGCCGAAACACACGGAGAGCCGATCGGCGATGCTCAAATGCTACCCGCTAAAGAGCATTTCGAAAACCTTATGAACGCGTCAAAAGACGGCGACGCGCTTATTATCGCGGGCGATATGTTCGACTATGTGAGCCACCCAAATATGCGCGTTGCGGAGAAGGCGTTCAAGGATTATCCCTGCCCCATCATCGCACTTTGCGGTAACCACGAAAACCCCGACAACATCCCCGACGGGTTGCTCGTTTCTGCTATGAAGTCGCCGATCCAAACACTTGAGTTCGAAGACCTTATCATTCTCGGGCTCGACGACTCCAAGCGCGAGATCTCCGAAGAGCAATATTCTGCGCTCGAGACGGCATACGGAAGCGGCAAAAAGGTGCTTCTCGCGATGCATATTCCGATTATGGCAGAAGAAAATATGGAAGCACTCAAAAAAGCAGGCGTATATTTCCAACTCAACTACGACGGCTGCCCCGAACGCAATTTGAAGTTTATCGAGCTCATTAACGCAAACGCCGACAAGACGGTCGCTGTGCTTTGCGGTCATCTCCATTTCACCAACAACACTTATATCGCAAACGGGCTTATGCAATACGTATCCACCCAAGGCGTTACCGGAAACCTCAACAAATATATTATCGGCGAATAACGCTCGCACGTTTTCATACGATAAATTTGGTAGACATAATCTTTTCCCGAAATATTATGATTATCGACATCCACAAAGTTTTCCACAGTAGTTATCCCTATTATCCACAGAAAAAACCATTATAAATCGTTGTTTTTTACTGTTTCCCACACACTTTTCCACGTTATCCACAGGAGAAAATGTTGATATGTGGATAACTTTTGTTGGCGTTTGGTTTACATAACGTCGGAAAAACAACAAAAAAAAACAGGGCTTATGCTAATGAGCGGGTTTCCTAAGGATAGTTTTCTATAAGGATATGGAATTTGCCGTACAAATTTCCTGCTTGTAACAGCATAAGACAAAACTACCCGAAGAAGAGAAAACAAAACTCTTTTTCGGGTAGTCCTTTTTATATAGTGATATTCTGTGCCTTTTGCACAGAGTGATAATTTCCTTTCGGAAAGTGATATT
>JAZRTU010000157.1:0-3577 GCA_045652185.1 Eubacteriales bacterium
ATATGGAATTGCATCGCTCGATGCCTCGGCTCCCGTTACAAACGGTTCTATAGTAGATCTCGGTAGGATGGACGGAACAACGTCGTCAAGAGTGATCGCACTTGTAACGGAAGCGGCAAAAAACGGACTCGAGGCAAGATCCTTGCGCGATATTCTATATAGTGTAGATATTAAACCCGATGCTTTTGGAGTTCAGCACGGGAACAATTAGGGGGAGAAATGAAAACGTCATTTTTTAATTGCTCTGATGAGCTAAAAAGCAGAGTTACCGATGCGCTTGATGGCGAATGTGATTGTGATATTGCCGTTTTTGGTTCAGAACATATCGTTCTCGACGAACCGCTTCGCGCAAAAACAATTCTATGTCCCACCACGATTACTGTTGGTGGCGTTGTTAGCTGTGAAAACGTTATATCGTGCGGAATGGATCATCGCTCGACTTTGTCGCTTTCTTGTATCGGTGACAACGATTGTATGCTGTCGGTCAGTAGGGCGGTAAAACTACCAAACGGAAGAACGCTTCAGCCGTGTGAGCTGAAGCGTCCGTACTGCAACGATATGAGCGTTGATGATAACATATTGCTCCTCGGCGTTAGGTTGCTTAATGGGTCATAATAAAGTGTTAAGCGGAGAAACATCAAGCTTTTAATGGTTTTGTATTGCTTTTTAGATTAAAATCAATTATAATATAAGTATGAAGAAATACAAGTATAAAGAAATTGCAATATGAATAAAGGAGCAATAAAAATGAAAATGAGGATACCATCAATACCGCTCATAGCGATCGATCCATATTTTTCCGTGTGGAGTCACGACGTTTTGAACGACCGTCACACAACGCATTGGACAGGCGCGCGTAACGCGATGATCGGCGAATTGACCGTTGACGGCGAAGCTTTTTGCTTTTTGGGAAAATCAAGCGTAAAAAAGATGAAACAAATCTCGCTTGATATGAATGCAATGACAACGACAGCAGTGTTCGAGACGGAAAAAATACGTTTGACCGCTTGCTTTACCTCTCCGCTTCTCGCAACAGACCTCTATCTTTCATCGCGCCCCGTTTCCTATCTCCATCTTGCTTGTGAAAGCCTCGATGGACAAGCTCACGAATTGACGGCGAAGGTGTCTTGCAGTGAAGAGTTTTGCCTCAACTGTGCAGGTGAAAGCCGCGCATTGTCCGAAACGGTAGAATGTGGAACTCTTTCTTGTATAAAAATGGGCAACGGTGTCCAAAACGTTTTGCACAGAAGCGGCGATAATGTTCGTATCGATTGGGGATATTTCTATCTTGCTACCGATGAAAACGGTAAAGTCGGAACGCGTGTGTTTGATAATATGTATGCTCTTTATGCTGAAACAAAGTTTGAAACCGAGGCGCTTTTTGTGTTCGCGTATGACGATATAAAGAGTATTACATACTTTGGCGAACAGCTCGACGCATATTGGAAAAAAGACGGAAAAACGATAACGGAAGCGATCGCGGAAGCGTATGCTGAATATGATTCATTATATAAAAAATGCACCGAATTTTCCGAAAAGCTGGAAGCTGATGCGAAAGCAGCAGGGGGCGAAAATTATTCCGAGCTTTTGGTTTTGGCGTATCGACAAGTTATGGCGGCGCATAAGCTCGTCGTAGATAAAAAAGGCAACAACCTTTATATTTCGAAGGAGTGCTTCTCGAACGGTTGCGCCGCAACTGTTGACGTAACCTATCCAAGCGCACCGATGTACCTCTACTATAACACCGAGCTTTTGAAGGGTATGCTTCGCCCCGTGTTTGCGTTTGCGCGCACAGATGCTTGGAAATTTGATTTCGCGCCACACGATTGCGGTCAATATCCGCTGCTTAACGGTCAGTTCTATAATACAGGTAGCATTGAAGGACAAATGCCCGTTGAGGAATGCGGTAACCTGATTGTTCTTGTGTCCGCTATATGCGAGAAGGACGGAAACGTAGATTTTGCGCTTGAAAACCTTGATCTGCTCGAAAAATGGTGCCAATATCTCGTTGATTTTGGCGAAGATCCCGAAAACCAGCTTTGCACCGATGATTTTGCAGGGCATCTCCCCCATAACTGTAACCTCTCGTTAAAGGCGATAATGGGAATGGCAGGATTTTCGAGAATCCTCAAAGCGCTCGGCAGAGTCAGTGAAGCCGATGAATTGATGAAAACGGCGAAAAATTACGCTGATTCATTCCTCGAAAGAGCGAAAAATGATGACGGCAGCACCGCTTTGGGTTATCATCTCAAAAACACCTTCAGCTTGAAATACAACTCTGTTTGGGACAGACTTTGGAAAACGTCGCTTTTGCCCGACAGCTTCTACCAAAACGAGATAATCAGATACAAGAAGGAAGCTCTTCCGTATGGAGTGCCGCTTGATAGCCGCGAGAAATATACGAAATCCGACTGGATATTGTGGGCGGCGTGTCTTGCCGACAAGAAGGAGGATTTTGAATTCTTCTGTGATCTTTTGTGGAATGCGTATAACACGATGCGTACTCGCGTGCCGATGACCGATTGGTATTATGCAGATACTTCAAGTCAAGTCGGATTCCAACACCGTACCGTTCAAGGCGGACTTTTCTTGAAATTATTGTTTTGATAAAAATGCGTTTGTCAGTATTGACTTTTTGAAAATAAGATGATATAATACATGTATATGTTATATTTCACTTGGGAGGTTCTTTTTATGAAGAAGCATATCAAAACCCTTGAAACTCGCAACTTGTGCGACAGCGCTAAAAACGGCGGATGCGGCGAATGCCAAACTTCTTGCCAATCTGCTTGCAAAACCAGCTGTGGTATCGCTAACCAACAGTGCGAAAACAAGAGCAAAAAAGAGAGCAAGTAATTTTTGAAATGTCGCCTTCACGGCGACATTTTTATTTATGATATTTGGGAGAATTTATATATGATACATCAGTACAAGCTCGGTGGTTACAACATTGTGCTCGACATCTGCTCGGGTTCAGTTCACGTTGTTGACGATATCGCCTTTGACATTATCTCTATGTTTGAGGAAAAGGAAAAAGAAGAGATAATCTCCGCTATGGAAGAAAAATATCTTTCGCTTGATGAAGTGGATCGAGAGGATATACTCGATTGCTTTGAGCAGGTTGAGGAGCTGAAAAACAGCGGAAAGCTTTTTACCCCCGACACCTTTGAGCCGATGGCACCAAAATTGAAAGCGAAGACATCAGGCGTTATCAAGGCTCTTTGTATGCATATCGCGCATACCTGTAACCTTAATTGTGAATATTGCTTTGCCAGTCAAGGAAAATACCATGGTGAACGTGCCGTAATGAGTTTTGAGGTAGGAAAACGTGCGCTTGATTTTCTCGTTGAGAATTCGGGAACGCGTCGCAATCTCGAAGTCGACTTCTTCGGCGGCGAACCGCTTATGAACTTCGACGTTGTAAAAAGGCTCGTTGAATACGCGCGTTCGATAGAAAAAGAAAAAGGAAAGAATTTCCGCTTCACCTTGACAACGAACGGAATCCTTATTGATGATGAAGTTATCGAGTTTTGCAACAAGGAGATGAGTAACGTCGTTCTCAGCCTTGACGGCAGAA
>JAZRTU010000158.1:0-1975 GCA_045652185.1 Eubacteriales bacterium
TGTAATAGTTTCGATATTATCAAGTCATACCCCACAATTTGAGTTTTTTGGGGGAGTATGTGGGGGACTTTTTCGAAAAAAAGTCCCCCTCTTATATGCGTGAAATATGGTCGCCATAAGGCGACGCCTTGACTGAAAACGGTTGCAAAGCCGTGGCGTACCGAGGCTGTCACTTCTTGGAAGGCGCTGCCCTCCACCCGCGAACTTTTGAAAAAGTTCGATCAAAACTTTAAGTTGTTGTTGATGTAGCAGTTTCAATATCATCAAGTCATCCCCCAAAATTTGAGTTTTTTGGGGGAGAGTTTGTCCAACACTGTTTGCTTTGCAAACAGTGTGTGCTTATTTCGAAAAAAAGGGGTTCTCAAAAAAATCACGTTACAATATTTTTTATCCAGTTACCTTTTTTAACAAAGTATCCGCCGATCAAGCATTTGAGCAGATTAAGCCCTTGACAAATAGCGTAGATCGGGAGTATCGAAAGCGGCGAAAAATGACAAAGCAAAAATGCCGCAGGCACGCTGATCGCCCAAACGAACCCCGAGTCGAAAATGATCGTGATAAACGCCTCGCCGCCCGACCTGAGCGTGAAGTATGCGGCGTTAGCGAACGCATCAAGCGGGATAACGAGCGCACAAACGATTATCATCTGTGACGCGAGCGATTTCACTGAATCGGTAGCATTGTATAGCTCGGGGATGGCATTAGAGCAAAGTGCGAACGCTACCGCAACGATAAAGCTGATGAAGATGGAAAACGCAATAAGCTTTTTCGAGCTGTCCTTCGCCTCAGCCGTCTTGCCCGCGCCAAGCAGTTGACCTACGATAATACCGATCGAAGCACCGACTGCCATAAAAGCAACACCGAAAACGTTAAAGAAGGTCGAAACGATGTTGTTTGCCGCAACGACGTCCATGCTTTTGGTTGAGTAGCATTGGTTAACAACAGAAAGCCCCGCCGCCCACATCGTCTCGTTTATCATCAAAAGCCCGCCCTTGCTCATAATACGTTTTATGAGAAGTGTCGGTATTCGAAGACTCTTAAACGCTCCTTGGACGAATATATTTTTTTGTTTGTTGACGATAGTCCAAATACCAACTATCAAAAGCTCCGCAAAACGCGAAATTACCGTCGCAACAGCGGCACCGGCAACACCCATCTTTGGCGCTCCGAAATGACCGAATATTAGTATGTAGTTTAGTACGAGGTTGACGAAAATAGCGATAATTCCCGCAACCATCGGCGGAACAGTCGATCCGGTCTCACGCAGTGTGCTCGAAAAGCATTGAACGAGCGCCGCAGGAATAAGCCCGATCAGCATAATGAAAAGATATTCTTTACCAAACGCCAATGATGCCGCCGCATCAGCCATCTCACCCTCGCCCTTTAGGTATAGTGATATGAGTGAATCACCGAATAAAAGGAATACCCCAATAACAAGCGTGGTTAAAAGAGTGGTGAAAACGAGCTTGAAGCGAAACGTGTCGCGAAGCCCCTTGTGGTCGCCGTTGCCGAAAAACTGTGCTCCAAAAATCCCCGCACCCGAAACAGCACCGAAAATGCAGAGGTTATAAACGAACATCAGTTGGTTGGCAACGGAAACACCGATCATCTCGACCTGCCCGACTTGTCCAACCATAAGATTGTCGAGCATGTTGACGAAATTCGTCAACCCGTTTTGTATAAGAATGGGGATCATCAAAACGAGAACGTTTCGATAAAACTTCCTGTCCCCAATAAATTGCTTTAGCATAATAAAAACTCCATAATTTTTTTCATTACATTCTACCACATAAACGGGAATATTTCAAGTGAAATAATAAATACGGAAAAAATTATGTTATAATAGAATAACGTTCATAACTTGTTAACATTCGTAAAGTATAGTAAAAGCGGAGGATGATATTATGGCGAAAATATTGATAGCGGAAGACGAACGACCGATAAACGATCTGATAAAAATGAACCTCACGCTGGT
>JAZRTU010000159.1:0-8256 GCA_045652185.1 Eubacteriales bacterium
CTTCAAGGGTGTAAAGAACGAGTTTGTCTTCAGTCTGAGGCACTTGATTATTCAAGTGCGGTTTAAATTTATAATTTTAAAAGTGTGTATTATTCTTGCTCGTTCTCCAAGGATATATCTTCGGAAGTTTCGGGGAGCATAGATTCGTCAATAGATCCATCAAAGGATTCATCGGAGAGCGAATTATCGTCTGAAATCTCGCTATTATTCGACTCGTCAGTTACAGATGTGTCTTCGGTTGACGTTTCGCTTGAGCTTGAATCGGATTCCTCGAGCGGTATCTCTTTTGCGATCTCAAGAGTGATCGTTCCGTCGCTGAAATAAATTACAACTCCAAGCTGATTGTTGGTGTTCTTTTTCGCACTGAACAGTGTTTCGGCGGTGTATACTACCTCGTCATATCCTGCTTTGATCAGCTTTGAAACGTAATCGTTATAATCCTTTTTATCAATGTCAGCTATCTTAAAACGAACGTAGAAATCGCTTTCGGTTATTTCGATCGTTCTGCCCGTTTCAAATTCGGGGATATAGTTAGCGAGAAGGTTTGATTTTGGCCAATCGAGATCTTCACCGACGTTTACGACTGAAGACACTTCGTTGGGGTTGACTTTTGAAACGTCTTGAGGCACAGAAACCGTTTCGCTTTCTTCGGGGTTAAATCCAAGCAGCGAACAACTGCAAAGCAATGCTGTAAGACAGATCAATAATACAAATAGAAATAATGTCCTTAATTTCATAAAACCTTCCTTTCAAAATTAAAGCTCGTTTTTATATTTAATAATTCCCGTTCTTCTCATAACGACGTATACCACCAATGCCGCAAGTCCGACAAAAAGGAATATGTATGCAACGACTTCCAGTTTGTTTCTGACAACGGGTAATTGATATCTGCTGACCTCTCTTGAAACGTGGGGAAGAAATATACAAACAACGTCAATGTTCTCTTGAATGTTTTCAAGCATCAAAACCTCGCCGTTTATTTTGCGTTCCTCACCATTTACCGTAACCTTTGAAATGAAAGATGTTTCGGAAGGGGTGAAAATTATTTTTAGGCTTTCGCCGTCTTTGATATATTGTGTGGTTTTAGGAGAAGCAGTGCCGTCTCCCTCTGTAATTATTGTAATAACGTTAGCGGGATTTCCGCCTGCAAGCATCAAAACCTCGGGGCAACCAAGAGGGATCGTAATTTCAAAATATGCATCGCAAACAGTTTCCGAAATTTTTGAATATGAGCTTCCGTCGAACGAGTAGCTATAGAAGGGAAGCCCCAAATATGCTCTTCCAACGAATATCTTCAATTCACCAATCGTCGGCAGTCCCTCGCAAAGCGTTACCGATATATAATCGTTGCTTCCGCTGAATGCTTTGTGGCTTTCTTCGTAAGCAGAAGAATTTGTTTTGATGTCAAAGCGAATATCGCCCTCGGGGAATTTTTCGGCATCGCCTGCCTTAAAATACCAGTTGAACGTTTTTCCGATGATCGAAAAATCGACGTTCGGATAATTTTGAGCAATCATTTCGATAACTTCTTCGGAGATGATCCCGTGATCGAAAAGCTCGAGTCTGATCGGATGGATGTCCCAATCAACGTCTGCCGTCGTCAAAACCGAATTCATCGGATCGGGCGGCTCGGGTGTAGTTCCGTCTGATCGCTTGAAGCTAACCGTTACGATTACGTCAACGGTAATACCTCTGAGCCTGTATACGTTCGGGTCACTCGTCGATGTGAGTGTACCAAAGTCAGCAATAACCTTATCAATGACATATCCCTCGTCGGGTTTTATTCTGATCTTTGTGCTTCCGCCGTATTCAACAGACGCATCGTCTGCGGTAACCGTACCTCCGGCTGTCTTTTTAAGAACGATGGAATACCGTTTCGTCATTTTGAACGTTATAAACACGATGAGGTCTTCGGTAATATTTTCAATGGTGTATGTTTCCTTGCGCTCCATCAATTCCTTGTTGATCTCGATCATCGAAAGATAATATCCGTCATCGGGTGTCATCGTCAACGTCAACGAATCACCCTCGAAAACTGTCACCGTTCCTTTGCGCGAAACGGTTCCTCCCGTCGTCTGCCTGATGGTAACTGTATATTGCTTCTTTTCTGCGGCAAATTTTGGTGTGGCTTCGATGTCTGACATTATAACGTGTTTGTATGTGTCACCATTCATCGAAAATTCTTCGCCGTTGATGATTATCTTGTCGGGACGCCACATATCTTTCGGAATAGCGGTGAATTGTACTGTTTCACCCTCGTAATAAGTGCTTTTATCACAACGAAGCGTTCCGTTTTGGTTAGAAAGTATCGCAACGGTATATTTTCTCGTTGTAAAGAAAAGCGCGAACGTTGAACCTTCAACGTTGGAAAGATTAAAGGAACCCTCGTATTTTCCGTGATACATCTCGTGCGTTCCCTCAGAATCGACCTTTATCACCTTGCATTCGGCACCTTTTCTGTATGACGAGGTGTATTTGACGTCAGCTGTACAGTTTTCAGCTGTAAGTGTGAAGGTTTTGCTGAGGTTGAATCCGTTGATATCCGCATCGGGAAAATAAATTCCGTATGTAATAAGCTTTATTGAAGAAACATCTTCCGAATTTATTGTATGGAATGTGAACAATGCAGAGTCGTACATCATTAAGATTTCGCCGCTGCTGACGAAAGTCACTGTGTCTTCAAGTGAATATGATGGAATGAGACCGCCTTTTCCGTTGAGGTCGCGGTACATAACACCGCTTTGCGCCGTTATTTTACCGATTTTTATCAATGCAGATAGGTCGGTGAATTGAACGCCGTCGCTTTCACTCTTAACGTTTCCTTTAATTGTTATCTCACCGCCGTGAGCAACAACACCAACGCCCTTAGCATCTATATTACCTTGGATAATAGCGGTGGCTTCATCGGAAACAACTATTCCGTCGCCCTCGGATCTAACGTTGCCCGAAACGGTTACATGCGAGCTCCCGCTTGCAATTATAGATGGGGCGTTGCCTTCTATTTTTAAAGTAACGTTATCCGTTACGTCCACATATCCCGAAAGGGTTGTGCCGGAAAAAGTTATTTTTCCGTTTCCGTCGAACTGCGCATTCTTCAATTTTCCGCCGCTGACAGAAAACGAAGCCTCGGGAAGTGTTATCGGAGAAGAAAATTCGATCGTTCCGTTTATTTCGATAACAGTTTTCCCGCTTTCGAAAGCCGCCTTTAATCCGTCGAAATCTTCTATCGGCAAATCCGGCTCTTCTTCGGGATTTGATTCGTCGTCGGGATTTGATTCTTCGTCGGGTGTTGATTCCACACTTTCGTTCGATTCCTCGGAGGGAACAGATTCCTCGGTGGGAGTCGAGACCTCCGGTGATATCTCTTCACTAACCTCTTCACTAACCTCTTCACCCTCGACAGCAAATACAAAAGGAAACGAAGTCAAAACAATTATCAAAGAAAAGAGAAAACAAAGAAGTCGTTTTTGAGTTTTGTTTATATTCATTTTGCCTCCCCTTTCACGCAAATAAATCAAATAAAACTACAGGATATATTATACAACATTTTTTCTTGAAAATCAACAGTAAAAAACAGCCATTTTTGAAGTAAAAACAATTCTTTTTTTCTATTGACTTTGATTTATTTTGGTGTATAATAATTCTGTATGGGTATGTTCATTTTTTGGTGAGAAGGAGAGATTTAAAAATGAGTATGATCGTTTTCGACGGAAACAGTATACTTAACAGAGCGTTTTACGGAGTGAAGCCGTTAACAACCAAAGACGGACTCCCGACGAACGCGGTTTTTGGGTTCGTCAACATACTTCAAAAATTTCTTTCCGCTGAGGAGGGACCGTTTACCTATGCCGCAATAGCATTTGACCTTCGCGAGCCGACGTTCAGACATAAAGCGTACGACGGATACAAAGCAACTCGTTCGGGCATGCCCGAGGATCTTGCGGCGCAGCTTCAATTTGCGAAGGATGCGGCAAAATTTATGGGTTTGAACGTTCTTGAAAAAGGAGGGTTTGAAGCCGATGATATACTTGGAACACTTTCGCGCATCGCTGAGGCGAACGACGAAAAATGCTATATCGTAACGGGCGACCGCGACAGCTTCCAACTCGTTACCGATAAAACTACGGTGTTTCTTGCCTCGACCAATGAAACCAAAACGTATACTCCCGCTCGAATCCGCGATGAATATGGTGTTGAACCGATTCAGCTTATAGACGTAAAGGCGTTGATGGGCGATAGCTCGGATAATATACCGGGTGTAAAGGGTGTCGGTCAAAAAACGGCAGGGAAGCTTATCGCCGACTATTTTGACCTCGATGGAGTTTATAATAATATTGAAAATATAAAGGGAAGCCTTCACGATAAATTGGTGTCTGACAAGGAGATGGCGTACCTCAGCCGTCAGCTCGGTGAGATATGCAGATCTGTTCCGATAGACGAAAATATAGAAGAATATAAAAGAAACGCCGTTTGGCGCAATGAATTGAAGGAATTATTCATCAAGCTTGAGTTTTTGAAGCTCATCGAACGATTTGGGCTTGACGAGGAAACAGAAGAAAAGAAAAGCGAAAGCGTCGAATATGAATCTTGTATCGCAGACGATATCCTCGAAGTGGCTAAAAACGAAGAAGCATTCGTGTCCTACGACGAAAATATGTGGCTTTACGCCGCAGTTGGCGACAAGTATTATACTTGCCCGTTTGACGAAGAGGTTTTGCCGCTTTTCGAAAACGGTGAATATAAAGTTACGGTAATGTCATATAAAGACACCGCGCATTTTTTGGATGATAACTATAAAGCAGAATTTAACAGCATAAAAGATGACCTATCCTTGATAGCTTATGTACTTAGCCCGAACGAAGGCGGTATCACGACGGAAAAGCTATCGTTGACATATCTCGGGCTTAGCAGTGCAGACGAGTGTTATGTGTTGAAAAATCTTCGCGACACACTTTTGGACGAATTGAAAGAGTCCGATCGCGAAAATCTCTATTATGAACTGGAGCTACCGCTTGCAAAGGTTCTTTTTGATATGGAGAAAACGGGATTCCTCGCCGACGAGGAAGGGTTGAAGCGTTATTCGGGCGAATTGATGCAGGGCATCAACGAATATGAACAGCTCATCTACGGTATGGTTGGTCATACGTTTAATATAAACTCACCGAAGCAACTCGGAACGGTGCTTTTCGAGGAACTGGGATTGAAATCACGCAAAAAAACGAAAACGGGCTATTCTACCGATGTTGAAACGCTTGAAGAACTCGCCGACAGGTGTCCCGTGATCCCGCTTGTCCTTGGATATCGTCAGCTCACAAAACTTAAAAGCACGTATGCCGATGGTCTTCGTGAGTGTATCGATAAACGTGACGGAAGAATACACACGACTTTTAAACAGACTTTGACGATGACGGGGCGACTTTCGTCTGTCGAGCCGAATTTGCAGAATATCCCCGTTCGTACAGAAGCGGGCAGAGAACTCAGAAGATTTTTTACTGCAAAAGAGGGATGTGTTCTCGTTGATTGTGACTATTCACAAATCGAGCTTCGTGTGCTTGCGCATATAAGTGGCGACGAAACTCTCATTGATGCATTTAAAACAGGCAAGGATATCCATTCTATAACGGCATCTCAGGTCTTCGGTATCCCCGAGTTTATGGTGACCTCTGACTTGAGAAAAAGAGCAAAAGCTGTCAACTTTGGAATAGTATACGGTATCTCCGATTATTCCCTCTCGCGTGATATCGGAGTAACAAAAAGAGAAGCCGCTGAATATATCGACGGTTATTTCAAAACTTATCCCAAAGTTAAGGAGTATCTCGAAAAGACGGTCGATGATGCAAAGGAGAACGGCTACGTTTCAACGATGTTTGGACGCAGACGCAGTCTTCCCGAACTTCGCAATTCGAAAAAAACAATAGTTGCTTTTGGAGAACGCGTTGCGAAAAATACGCCGATCCAAGGTACAGCGGCTGATATAATAAAATATGCAATGCTCGGTGTTCATAGAGCATTAAAAGAAAATTTCCCAACCTCAAAATTGATCTTGCAGGTTCACGACGAGCTTCTCGTCGAGTGCCCCGAAGCCGATGCTTTAAAGGTCAGTGAGCTTTTGAGAAAGGAAATGGAAAACTGTATAGAATTACTCGTTCCCTTGACCGTAGATGCGGCTATCGGGAAAACGTGGTATGATGCTAAAGAATAGAAAGGGAAAAGAAAATGAATTTGAAGAATTTAGAAGGAAGAAAAGCGAGAATGCTTCTCGTTTATCCCGATTATACCGATAGAGACGTTAAAGGAAAATCAAACGGCGGTAACTATATGGAAGGTCTTGCATCGATCTCTGCAGTTTTGAAGCAGGGCGGTCACGATTGTAAATTGTTCCATCTTTTCTATCAACATACAGAAGAAGATTTTAAGGCAAGATTGAAGGAGCTCGGAGAGTTCGATATTATCGGATTTTCGATAAGAACGACTGCGTTTCCCGATACACAAACGTATATAAAATGGACTCGCGAGGCTTGTCCCGACGTTCATATTATTTGCGGTGGTTACCATTGTACACTTGCACCGAAGGAAGTTTTGGAAATAGACGGAGTGGACAGTGTATGTATCGGTGACGGTGAATATGCTGAGCTTGAGCTTTGCGACAAAATGACAGCAGGCGAGGACTATACCGACGTTGAAAGCATCTGGTTTAAGCTTGAAGACGGCACGATAAAGGAAAACCCCATTCGCCCGCTTTTCGAGGACCTCGATAGAATTCCGATTCCCGATTTCGACCTCTTTGACTATGATAACCTCAATAGCTCGAAGGTAAATACGGCGATCGTCGTAGTCAGCCGCGGCTGCTTCTATAACTGTACTTATTGCGGTAACGGAAACTTCAGAAAGGTATATCCGAACAAAAAAATATACGCTCGTTTCCGTAGCCCTCAAAATGCAATATTGTATCTCAAAACGCTTCTTGAGAAGCATCCCTATATCCAATTCATTAACTTCCGCGATGCTATCTTCAATATGTTCCCCGAATGGTTCGATGAATTTATCGATCTATATAAAGAGCAAATAGGACTTCCTTGCACAGGTAATATCCGTTTCGATATTCTCACCGAGGATACCGTCAGAAAAATGAAGGAAGCAGGCTTCTATACTATTGATATGGGACTTGAGAGCGGCGACCAAGAGATGAGATTCAAGTATCTCAAGAGATATCAAACAGACGAAATGATAATCAACTGCTCAAAGTGGTTCCATAAATACGGAATAGCGCAGCTCACGTATAATATAATCGGACTTCCGTTCGAGGATCTTCATAAAGCGCTAAAGACAGTTAAACTCAACGCAAAAATAAAGAGCGACCGCGTTATCCCGAATATCTTCTATCCATATCCGGGAACAGAGCTTTATGAAATATCCAAAAAAGCAGGCTTTTTGCCCGAGGTCATCGATCCCTCGAAAGACGTAATACTCGTTCAACCGCAATTCCCCGAGATCGAGGTCTTGTTCGTTGAAGCGTACTTTATGTATTTTGTAAAACGCTATAAGTTGGCGTTTGCGCTTCCGAAATGGCTCGGAAAACCGTATGAAAAATGGCTCGATATGTGGTTTACCGGAAAGCATACCCCGAGAAAGCTCTTCGTCAAATTGCACGATATTTACAAAGAAATGCGTGATATCTTGAAGGACTTCCTTGTTAATAATATGCCGAAAGTATATATCAAGCTTCGTAAGATGAAGCACAGAAAAAAAGCTTCGAAATAATCGAAAGGACAAAAGATGAAAGGCGAGATCGAAAAAGGAGTGCTCTACGTCGTTGCGACACCGATAGGAAATATGGGTGATATGACGGAAAGAGGAAAAGAAATACTCGAAAACGTAGATTTTATATGTGCCGAGGATACTCGTGTCGGCGGAAAGCTTTTGATGCTTCTCGGTATCAAGGGCAGTCTTATCAGCTATTATGAGCATAATAAAAATAGCCGTCACGAAGAAATACTCCAAAGACTTCTCGGTGGCGAAAGCGCGGCAATAATTACCGATGCTGGAACACCGTGTATCTCCGATCCCGGAGTCGAGCTCGTCAGGTTTTTGAAAAAAAGCGGAGTGAAAGTCGTGCCTGTCCCCGGCGCAAGCGCAGTTATCTGCGCGTTGAGCGCTTGCGGAATAGACACAAGACGCTTCGTGTTCGAAGGATTTTTCGAAAAAAATAAATCAGCTCGCCGCGAACGAATGAACGAGCTGAAAACAGAGAAAAGA
>JAZRTU010000160.1:0-11363 GCA_045652185.1 Eubacteriales bacterium
CAAAGAGCACCTCAACGGAATGACAGCTATGGCTATCAGCGCAACAGATCCTGTTGCTCCCGCAAAAATACTCAACGAATATGCAGAGAAGCACGAAAACTTCACCTTTAAAGCAGGTTTCGCAGACGGCGAACTCCTCGACGTAAACGGTGTAAAAGCTTTGGCGGCAATTCCGTCGAAGGAAGTACTCATCGCGAAGATGCTTGGTTCACTTCAATCATCTCTCTACAGCTTTGCATATGTACTTCAAGCAATTATTGACAAAGAAAACGGCGGCAGCGAAGAAGCAGCTGCTGAGGCTTAAAAATTAAATTATTATCGGAGGAAAAATTAAAATGGCTAACGAAAAGACACAAGCAATATTAGACGCAGTTAAAGAACTTACAATACTCGAACTCGCAGACCTCGTAAAGGCTCTCGAAGAAGAATTTGGCGTATCTGCAGCTCCCGTTGCAGTAGCAGCAGCTCCCGGCGCAGCAGCAGCAGCACCCGCAGCTGAAGAAAAAACAGAATTTGACGTTGTTCTTGCAAGCTTCGGCGACAAGAAACTCGACGTTATCAAAGCAGTTCGTGGTATCACAGGACTCGGCCTTAAAGAAGCTAAAGAGCTCGTTGAAGGCGCTCCTAAGACACTCAAAGAAGGCGTTTCCAAGGATGAGGCTGAAGACATCAAGAAGCAACTCACCGAAGCTGGCGCAACTGTTGAAATTAAGTAATTATCGTTTACTGTTTCCGAAAAACCACTGTGGCAACACAGTGGTTTTTTTCTGTTTCACAGAGATCGCGCGGCTGCTGCATCAAAAATTAAAAGTTTTTGGCGTTGCAGCCGTTTCAACGTTCGAAATCGTTGTCAACGAGTTTCCTTGCGGTACTTGATTTTTTGGGCGTAATGTGTTAAAATGTAGATGGTGTTTTATGCACTCGTGAAGAAAGGAAGACCTGCGGGGTTCCGCGGTCGTGGTTAGTTATGAGTTTACCCGTAGTAGCAATAGTGGGACGTCCAAACGTTGGTAAAAGCACGTTGTTTAACAAGCTCAGCGGTCATCGAATCTCTATCGTTGAGGATACTCCCGGTGTTACAAGAGACAGAATATATTTTGAAACAGAATGGTCGGGCAGACGGTTTATGATCGTTGACACAGGCGGCATCGAGCCTACGACCGATGACCTTATTTTAAAACAGATGCGCACCCAAGCTGAAATCGCTATCGCACATGCTGATGTTATCGTGTTTTTAACCGATATCCACACAGGCGTTACCGCCGCTGATGAAGATATTGCACGCATGCTTATGCGTTGCCGCAAGCCCATCATCCTCGCAGTCAACAAAGTTGACTCGATCGGCGCGCTTCCGCCCGAAATATACGAGTTCTATTCGCTCGGACTCGGCGAACCGTATCCGTTATCGGCGATCCACGGTTCGGGAAGCGGCGATATCCTCGACAAGGTGCTTGAATATCTCCCCGAGGATCACGAGGAAGAAACCGATGATGATATGATCAAGGTTGCCGTTATCGGTAAACCGAACGCAGGAAAAAGCTCGATCATCAACAAGCTTCTCGGCGAGGAGCGTGTTATCGTTTCCGACGTCGCGGGAACGACTCGCGATGCGATAGACACCTATCTCGAAAACGAGCACGGCAAATTTATGTTTATCGATACAGCAGGTATCCGCCGCAACGCAAAGATCGAGGACAACGTTGAAAAATACAGTGTTCTTCGTGCAAAGATGGCTGTTCAACGCGCCGACGTGTGTCTTATTATGTTCGATGCAAACGAGGGCGTGACGGCACAAGACGAGCGGATCGCGGGTATTGCGCACAACGCGGGAAAAGGTTGTATCGTCGTCGTCAACAAATGGGATACCATCGATAAAGATAACGATTCCGTTAACAACTACAGAAAAGACGTCTATGAAGCGTTGTCATATATGACCTACGCACCGATATTGTTCGTATCTGCGAAAACAGGCCAACGTGTCGAACGTCTCTTTGAGCTCATCACCTACGTTAAAGGTCAAAGCGTTATGCGCATTTCTACGGGCACGCTCAACGATCTGCTCAACGATGCTATGGCTCGTGTTCAACCGCCTACAGACAAGGGCAGACGTTTGAAGATCTACTATATGACTCAAGTCGGTGTTACACCACCAACGTTCGTTTTGTTCTGCAACGATGCCGAGCTTTTCCATTTTTCGTATCAACGTTATATCGAAAACATTCTTCGCTCAACGTTTGGGTTCGAAGGAACACCGATAAAGCTCGTTATTCGTCAAAAAGGAGACTAGCGTGCGTTGCTTTTTCGGTTTGTTGAAGCCGAATACACACGCTATGCGAATTTAAATTAAAAATGGGACCCGACCCATTTTTGTTCGCAAGCGAACACATTTAAATTCCAAGCCTGTTTGGGTCGGGGGATCAGCGCAACTTTATTTATGCGTTTTTTAACTAACGCAAGGAGCAATTTTATGGATTTTCTTAAGAATATATACTTAAACGGTATTATTTCCAATATCGTTAAATCGATGAACGAGGAGTTGCAGCTTTTGGTGTTTGCGCTCTTTTTGGTCATCACAGCAGTAGCAGGCTATCTTTTTGGTAGCATCAGCTCCGCGATACTTATTTCAACAAAAAAATACGGAAAAGATATCAGAACGTTTGGAAGCGGCAACGCGGGCGCGACCAATATGTTGCGCACCTTCGGTAAAGGCGCGGCAGGGTTGACGTTCCTCGGTGATATGGCGAAATGCGCCGCATCAGTGCTCGTCGGAAGATTACTCATCGGTGAAACGGGCGCGTATATCGCGGGAATGTTTTGTATGCTCGGTCATATTTTCCCGTGCTATTTTAAATTCAAAGGCGGAAAAGGCGTCGTTTGCGCCGCAACCACGATACTTTTAGTCGATCCCATTATATTCGCGGTGCTTATAGTTGTGTTTGCTGTTGTTGTATTGATCTCGAGATATGTTTCACTCGGCTCGATAATCTGCGGGTTTATCTACCCTGCCGTTGTGTTTTACAGATTTCAACTCGGACTCGCTTCGGCAACAACACCGTTTATACTTATATGTTCAATAATTATGGGATTTATGGTCATATTAATGCACCGTGAAAACCTGATACGCCTATATAGAGGCAGAGAGCGCAAAATATCCTTCAGCAAGAAAAACAGACTTAGCGACGAGGAATTTGAAAAGCAAGCAAAAAAGAGGTATGATGATGAAGTGTATGTCAACTATGACGAAGAATGAAGCATTTTTGACTTTAAAAAAACAGCTTTTTGAAAAACTGTATTCGTTTTTAAACGATCCTCAACGCGATGCTGTGTTCAGTGTCAACGGAAACCTTCTCGTTTTAGCAGGTGCGGGCAGCGGTAAAACTACCGTGCTCGTCAACAGAATAGCGCAAATACTTTTATACGGAAACTCATATAACGACACCACCGTCAAGGATGCGTGGCTCGGCGAGATAGACGAGATGGAGAGGCTTTTGGAGGTCGGCTCTACCGACGAAATACGAGAATACTTGAAGCGGTTCTCCGTCAATGCGCCAAAGCCTTGGAACATTCTTTGCCTGACGTTCACAAACAAAGCGGCAAAAGAATTCAAGGAGCGTCTTGAAAAATTGCTCGGTGGCGATGCAGGCGATATTTGGGCAGGAACTTTCCACTCGATATGCGTCAGAATATTGCGCCGTGAGATAAACAAGATCGGCTATTCCACAAGCTTCGGTATATACGATGATGACGATTCCAAAAAGCTCATCAATGAATGCATGAAGGAATTGAAGATCGACGACGATACTCTAAATATAAAATACATTCGAAACGAGATCAGCCGCGCGAAGGAAAACTTTATGTTGCCCGATGTTTACGCCGCAACAGTAGGCTTTGACTACCGCAAGAAGCTCGTTCACCAAATTTATGAAAAATATCAAGAAGGTCTGAAAAAAGCCGATGCGCTCGATTTTGATGATCTCATCTTGCAAACGATAATACTGTTCTCAAACCATCCCGAAGTGCTTTTGAAGTACAAGGATCAATTCAAATACATACTCGCCGACGAATATCAAGACACCAACAGAAGCCAAAGCCTTCTCATCGAGCTTATCGGTGCTGACAGAGGAAACATCTGCGTTGTTGGTGACGATGACCAGAGCATCTATTCGTTCCGTGGAGCAAACGTCGAAAATATCCTCGATTTCGACAACAATTTTGACGGAGTAAAGACTATCCGTCTGGAACAAAACTATCGCTCGACGAAAAACATTCTCGGCGCGGCAAACGCAGTTATCGCCAACAACGTCGGAAGAAAAGGCAAAACTCTTTGGACCGGCGGCGAGGAAGGCGCAAAGGTAACGATCAAAAAGCACTATACCCAAAGCGAAGAGGCGACGTTCTTGATGAACATAATCCGCCACCGCGTTGTTTATGACGGCGCGAAATATTCCGACTTCGCGATATTATACCGCACGAACGAGCAAGCAAACGCGCTCGAGCTTATATTCAGCAAAAGTAAGGTGCCCTATCGCATTTTCGGCGGAACACGCTTCTATGACCGCAAAGAGATAAAAGATATAATGGCGTATATGAACGTCATCGCGAACCCGAAGGACGAGATCCGTTTAAAACGAATCATAAACGTTCCGAAGCGCGGCATCGGTAACACTACTGTTGTCCACGCAAGCGAGATCGCTGCAAGAGAAGGCAAAAGCTTCATCGAAGTTATCCAAACTGCAAATCAATACAAAGAATTGACGAAAGCCGCAGGAAACCTCAGAGCTTTTTGCGAGCTTATCGATAGATTCCGCGTTGCAGCAAACAACACGACTCTCGTTGAGCTTTTCAAAATGGTTATCAGCGAAACGGGATACCGCGATATGCTGCTTGAAGACGAGATGACGCGTGACAAGGTTGGTCTTATCGACGAGCTTGTTTCCACAGCCGTCCTTTATGAAGAGGAAAGCGACGTCAAGAGCCTCGAGTCATTCTTGGAACAAGTCGCGCTTGTCAGCGACATCGACAACTATGACGACGATGCGGATGCAGTTGCAATGATGACGATGCACAGTTCAAAAGGACTTGAGTTCCCCGTTGTATTTTTGCCCGGATTTGAAGAAGGTCTTTTCCCATCCCAACGTTCACTCGATGAAAACAATCTCGAGGAAGAACGCCGTCTTTGCTACGTTGCGATGACGAGAGCAAGAAAAGAGCTCTTTATTCTCCATACAAACACGCGACTTCTCTACGGTCGCACCTCGGCAAACAGAAGAAGCCGTTTCGTCGACGAGATACCGTCTGAATTCGTTGACGTTGAAGAGGTTACTCGCACACTTGGCAACATCAGACCGGCCGAATCAAAGCAACGCTACAACCGTTCGCTCGACTCGTTTGCGAAAAACACAACGAAACAACACGAATACACATATACTCCCACCCCGAAAACACAATCCACTATATTCAAAGTCGGCGCAAAAATAAAGCACCGAGTATTTGGCGAAGGAATAGTGCTTGAAGCCGAGGCGATGGGCGGCGACGTGTTATACACGATAGATTTTGAAACTCACGGAAAACGTAAATTAATGGGCAATCTCGCAAAGCTCGAGAGCGCCGAGTGATATAAACTGAAAGGAATTTTAATTATGGCAGAGATCAAGCCGTTTGCACCGTTGGTGTATACAGAAAAAAGTGGAGACATTCTCAAAAACGTATCTCCTCCCTATGATATTATCTCCCCGAAGGAGAGAGAAGCACTCGTAGAAAGAAGCGAATATAACGTAATAGGACTTGAGCTTCCTATCGGTGAAGACCGCTACAACGAAGCGGCAAAGCTTCTTGAACGTTTCAAAAACGAAGAAATACTTGCCCACGACGGCAAAGAGGGTATCTACGTATATGCAGAGACCTTTGACGTTAAGGGAAAAGAATATACTGTATACGGTATGATCTGCCGAGTCAAGCTTTATGATTTTTCTGAACGAGTTATACTCCCTCACGAAGAGACATTGACGAAAGCTAAACAAGACAGATTTGATTTGATGTGCACTACATACAGCAACATCAGCCCGATCTATGCGCTTTATTCCGACAGCGAAAGAGCTGTTCCGAGCGTTTTGACAAAAGCGATGGAAACAGAGCCGAAGCGTTGCTTCTCAGACGAAAAAGGCGTTTTGCACAGACTTTGGAAGATCGAAGACGAGCAAGAAATCGAAAAGATCGTTTCGGTTATGAGAGAAAAACAACTCTTCATCGCTGACGGTCACCACAGATATGAAACTGCGCTCCGTTTCAAAAAGCATCTCGCCGAAAATGGCGAGCTTGAGAAAACCGATGCAGCATACCAAATGATGCTCCTCGTTGATATGGAAAACGAAGGTCTCGTCGTGTTCCCGACACACCGTATGGTAAACCCGCCCGAAGAAATCGAAACGAGCGTTCTCCTCGAACGCATTTCGGAACATTTTGAGGTTTCCGAAATAACGGGAAGCGATCCCGAGGCTGCGCTTGATAGCAACAAGCATACTTCGTCATTCGTTCTTTGTGAGGGTGAGAAAAAATATCTTCTCGTGCTCAAAAACAAGGATATAATGAAGGAAAAAATATCCGATATGAGCGATGCATACAGAGGACTCGACGTATCGGTGCTCCATACCTTGATACTCGGTGATATACTCGGTATCGACAAAGAGAACATGGCAGGCGGAAAGAGCCTCACATATACAAGAGACCTCGAAGAAGCGATCGAGAGCGCAGAATCAGGAAGCGCAAAATTCGTCTTCCTTCTCAACCCGACCAAGATCCACGAGATCAAGGACGTATCTCTCGCAGGTGAAAAAATGCCTCAAAAATCGACCTACTTCCATCCGAAGCCCGTTACAGGTCTCACGATCAACGACCTCAAACGCAAGTGATTTAAAATAAAAGAAAGGTTACTCCTTCAAAACGAAAATGATTAAAGAATTAGAGAAAAAATATGATCCTTCGTCCGTTGAGGATAGATTATATTCATTTTGGTGCGAGAACGGATATTTTACTCCCACCATCGACAAGTCTAAAAAGCCCTTCACAATAGTTATTCCGCCACCCAACGTTACGGGACAACTCCATATGGGCCACGCGCTCGACGAAACACTTCAAGATATTCTCATCAGATATAAACGTATGCAAGGCTTTTCAACGCTCTGGGTACCGGGAACAGACCACGCAGGTATCGCAACACAGATCAAGGTTGAGGAAAGCCTCAGAAAGAACGAAAATCTAACACGTTACGACCTCGGAAGAGAAAAGTTTTTGGAACGTGTTTGGGACTGGAAGCATCAATACGGAAGCCGTATCATCAATCAGCTCAAAAAGCTCGGTTCGTCTTGCGACTGGACAAGAGAACGCTTCACTATGGACGAGGGTTGCTCGAAAGCAGTTCGCGAGGTTTTCGTTAACCTCTACAATAAAGGACTTATCTACAGAGGCAACAAGATAATTAACTGGTGTCCGCATTGTATCACTGCGCTCTCCGATGCAGAAGTATCGTATAGCGAACAAGCAGGACATTTCTGGCACGTCAGATATCCGCTCAAAGACGGAAGCGGGTACGTTGAGATAGCAACGACACGTCCCGAAACTATGCTCGGTGATACTGCAGTTGCTGTTAACCCCGACGACGAAAGATATAAGGATATCGTCGGCAAAACACTCATCCTTCCGCTCGTTGGAAGAGAGATCCCCGTTATCGCCGATGAATACGTTGATAAAGAATTCGGTACAGGCTGCGTTAAGATCACTCCTTGCCATGACCCTAACGACTTCGAAGTTGGAAAACGCCACGGACTCCCCGAGCTTCGCGTGATGAACGACGATGCAACAATGACGAAGGACTGCGGAAAATACGCAGGAATGGACAGATACGTTGCTCGTAAAGAGATCGTAAAAGACCTCGAGGAAGGCGGATATCTCGTTAAGGTAGAAAACCATACTCATAACGTTGGCGAATGCTATCGTTGCGGAACGACCGTTGAGCCGATCACATCTAACCAATGGTTTGTTAAGATGGAAGAGCTCGCTCGCCCTGCTATCGAGGTAGTAAAGAGCGGCGAGATCACAATGAAGCCCGAGCGTCTTTTGAAGGTATATCTCAACTGGATGGAAAACGTACACGATTGGTGTATCTCCCGTCAGCTTTGGTGGGGACATCGTATCCCTGCGTTCTATTGCGACTGTTGCGGTGAGATGGTCGTTTCAAAAGAAGACGTACACACCTGCCCGAAATGCGGCGCGGAAATGCGCCAAGAGGACGATGTACTCGACACATGGTTCTCGTCGGCACTCTGGCCGTTCTCAACACTCGGCTGGCCCGAAAAAACCGAAGACCTCGACTACTTCTACCCGACGAGCGTACTCGTAACAGGTTACGATATAATCTTCTTCTGGGTTTCGAGAATGATATTCTCAGGACTCGAGCATACAGGCAAAAAGCCGTTTGACACCGTACTTTTCCACGGACTCGTTCGTGACTCTCAAGGAAGAAAGATGTCGAAATCTCTCGGAAACGGTATCGACCCGCTCGAGATAATCGACCAATATGGCGCTGATGCACTCAGATTTACTCTTGCAACCGGTAACAGCCCCGGAAACGATATGCGTTTCTATATGGAGCGTGTTGAAGCGTCGAGAAACTTCGCAAACAAGATCTGGAACGCGGCTCGCTTCGTTTTGATGAACCTTGATACCGAAACGTTGCCCGACACCATCGATACAAGTGACCTTGAAATCGAAGATAAATGGTTGTTGACAAAATACAACGCCGTTGTAAAAGAAGTTACCGACAACCTCGACAACTTTGAGCTTGGTGTTGCTGTAAGCGCACTTTATGACTTCATTTGGGACGTATTCTGCGACTGGTATATCGAGCTCGTTAAGCCGAGATTGAATGAAAAAGGAACTGAACGCAACAAGAGTGCGCAACGTGTACTCACATACGTACTCTCGAACACCTTGAAGCTTCTCCACCCGTTTATGCCGTTCATCACCGAAGAGATCTGGCAAACATTACCGCACAGCGGCGACAGCATTATGGTTTCAAGCTATCCGTCCTACGACGAGAGCCTCAATTTTGCATCTGATGCGGAAGCAATGGAAGGTATCATCGAGGTAATCAGAGCTGTTCGTAACAGACGCGCCGAGATGAACGTTCCTCCGTCAAGAAAGACAAAGCTCATAATCTGTCCGAACGAAAGCGGCGTGTTTACCGAGAGTGCGGTCGGCTATCTCGAAAAGCTCGCAGGCGCAAACGAAGTTATCTACATGGACAACGTACCCGAAGACACCGAAAAATCCATTAAGCTTATCACAGGAAGCGCAGTAGTGCTCATCCCGATGGCTGATATGGTTGACACTGAAGCTGAACGTGCACGTCTTGAAAAAGAGCGTGAGACAGCGCTCAAAGAGCTCGCTCGTCTCGAGGGTAAGCTCTCCAATGCTGAGTTTATGAGCAAAGCGCCGAAAAAGATCGTTGATGCCGAGCTTGAGAAGAAAGAAAAGTACACCAAACTTCTTGAAAGTATTACAAACGCCATCAATAATCTTTGATAACGCACAAAAAACAAACAATTAGTTTTGTTTTGACAACAAAAATATGATAAATATTTCAACGAATGATTGGTATAATGCTTCTTGCATTAACCAATCATTTTTTGTTTTTATTATATTACGGCAGAAACGGAGAGAAGTAGAAATGTATGTGAATTACGAAACGGACGGAAAAACATTAACGGCATATCTTTACGGCGAACTCGATCACCACTATGCCTCACTTTTACGGGTAGAGGTGGATGCGCGGATAAAGCGCGAATCGCCGAAGGAGTTGAATCTTGACCTGACAAACATGGTGTTTATGGATAGTAGCGGACTTGGATTCATAATGGGCAGACTGCGGCAGATGCAAAAGCAAAACGGAACGATGAAGCTCATCAACCCAAACAGAGCAGTAGAACGAATGATAAATATGGCAGGTATTGATCAATTCATCAATATTGAACGAAAGGAGTCGATAACAAAATGAAGAGCGCAACAGTGTTCAGAAAACAGAAAACTATAACAGGTGTAAACAGCTTCGAGTGTTCGTTCGATGCAAAGAGCATCAACGAGGGCTTTGCGCGGCTTCTCGTCTCGGCGTTCGTCAGTCAGCTCGACCCGACTGTCGCAGACCTGACCGATCTGAAAACAGCTGTTTCAGAAGCAGTAACGAACAGTATCGTCCACGCCTACCGCGACAGAGAAAAATACAAGAGCGCGAAAGTATATCTCTCGGGTGTCTATTTCCCCGACGGCACCGTTAGTATAACGGTGAGGGACCGCGGTTGCGGGATCGAGGATATCAAGCAAGCTATGGAACCGTTATACACGACGTGTCACAGCGAAGAACGAAGCGGAATGGGATTTACCGTTATTGCAGGATTTTCGGACAAGCTAAAGGTTTCAAGCGAGGTCGGTAAAGGAACCACCGTAACGATAGAGAAAAAGGTGTTCCACGGTTGATTACATACTAACGTCTGGAGGAACGAATATATGTATGATTCCGAAAAAAATACGGCGTTGTTAAACGTCGCAAAAAACGGTGATGAGAACTCAATGCGGATATTATGTGAAAACAACATGGGGCTCGTTCGAACAGTAGCGAGCGCATTTCGTGAGCGCGGTGTGGAATTTGAGGATCTGATACAGATCGGCACGATAGGTCTGATAAAAGCGATCCGAGGATATGACACATCATACGGAACGGTATTCTCGACATACGCAGTACCGCTCATCATGGGCGAAATAAAGAAATATCTTCGCGATGACGGGATTGTAAAGGTCAGTCGAACGATAAAACGAAACGCGCGGCTCGTCAGCGTACAACGCGAACGATTATGCGGTGAGCTTGGGCGCGATCCAACGATCTCGGAGTTATCCGAATCAACGGGGCTAAATGAAGAAGACACGTTAAACGCGCTTGAAGCATCGAGTCCGATACTATCTTTCGACGCTCAATACGGCGATATAACACTCGAGAACCTGATCGGGACGGACAACATCGGCGAAACAGTTGAGAAGATCGCGCTCCACCAAGCGATCGAAAAGCTTGAAAAGGAGGAGCAGATAATCGTTCGGCTGCGTTTTTTCAAAAACATGACGCAGTCGCAAGTCGCCGCCGCACTCGGCTCAACGCAAGTCAAAGTATCACGCAAAGAGAAGAAGATCGTCCAAAAGCTTCGCCAGCTTCTTGGTTGAAGCAGTCACTTTTTCGCATACTGAAAAAGACGGCTTTGGTGGACCTGCCGTAGAGCAGGTGCCACATCGATATAAATCCGCTTGAGCGGATTTTCGATATA
>JAZRTU010000161.1:0-7992 GCA_045652185.1 Eubacteriales bacterium
GCAGATTGTATTACACCTCGTCAAAAACAGTCGCAACGATAGCATTTCTAATATCCGTTGCCGCAATCGCGCTTTCAAAACCCGATTCATATTGGTTTGTCGCCGTTGCAGTGTTCTTCGTTACCTTGTATGCTGTGTCAAAAAGAGGATTTCTCATAGTCTTGTTTTTATCCCTTGCAGGTGTCGCAGCAACAAACTACTTTATCGCCGATTCACTGAGAGCATCTGCGCTTGAAACGCTCACCGTGGTGTTTGCTCCGCTAAAGGAATTATTTGAAAATGCGTTTAACACGACACACCTCTTTGAAGGTGTAGGATTCGGAGAGGTGTCTTACCGCTTTGTAAATACGACCGCAGATAAGCTTGCAACGCTTCCCAAAAGCACGTTTTCATATGTCCTTGCAAGTGGCGGCGTCATGACTGCATTGACGTATATGTTTGTACTTTTCGGAACGGCAGTCAACAGTATCAACGCAATGGTATACGGAAACGATAAAAAGTTGAAAATAATGATAAAAGTTCTGTCTTGCTCAATATTTGGACTGTTACTTGAAAGTGTATACGAAAATATCTTTTCGGGTGGAGCAATGACGTTGATGTTTTGGCTCTTGTTAGGTTTGATCTGTACGGGTAATAATATACTTGAAAATCAAGGCTCTCGTGATGTTTATATAGTATAAGGAGGAAGAAACCATGGTAAAAGAAAAAAGAAAAATCAACGCGATAGATATATTTCTGATCCTGTTTGCAGTGGGCATAATAATTGCAACGTTTATGCGAAGCGAGAATCTCCTTAACATCATCTTTGGAAATACGTATAATGCAACGTATACGATTAAACTTGAAATGGTCGACAGAGAACTCGTGAAAACAGCTAAAGTCGGAGACGTCGTCTTGACAAAGGACGATGGGGCAAAACTTGGAACAGTTCTTGAAATGGAAACACAAAGTTCGCAAATAACAATAACGACAGCAAGCGGAAGCGAAGTGGTCGGAACAATGAAGGATAAGTTCGATATTATCTTGAAAATTAATGCAGACGTCCTCAAAAATGACTCCGCATATATCTTAGGAAACGATATAGTGCTCCAAGAGGAAACCGAAATGTATGTTTTTATCGGAGAAATATGTGCAAAAGCAACAATAATTGATGTCGATTTCGCCGAAATGACAAAAAAGTGATAAAATCGTTCAAATGCTAAAAAAATTTAAAAAAACACTTGAAAAATAAAAGAAAATTTGTTATTATACATACAATGTAGAATTTCGGAGGCGTTGAAATGATTACAAAGGAAATTATAATACAAAATACAGTAGGGCTTCATGCAAGGCCTGCGACTTTCTTCATCCAAAAAGCCAACAGTTTTAAGAGCTCGATATGGATCGAAAAGAACGAAAGACGTGCTAACGCAAAGAGCTTGCTTGGTGTTTTGTCACTTGGAATAATAAAAGGCGATTCAATAAAGATCTTGGCAGATGGCGAAGATGATGCGAACGCAGTTGACGGTCTTGTAAAGTTGATCTTAACAGGCTTCAACGACTAATAAATGACTTTTAATTGAGGACTGTTTTAACAGTCCTTTTTTGCATTAATGTAAAGACGTATAGAGGTTAAAATGAAAAGAAACGAATTACTTGAAAAATCGAATAACCTCCCGCAAAAATCGGGTGTGTACCTGATGAAGAATAAAGATGGGAAAATAATATACGTCGGCAAGTCGAAATCGCTCCGTAACAGAGTAACGAGCTATTTTGTCAATAGCAGCAACCATTCCCCCAAAACGGCAAAAATGGTGTCAAACGTCGATGATTTTGAATACTACATCACCGACAACGAAATGGAAGCATTGGTGCTTGAGAATAAATTCATAAAGCAGTATATGCCCAAATATAATATAAAACTAAAAGATTCAAAAGGATATCCCTATATCGTTGTAACGGATGACGAGTATCCTCGTATCGACGTAACGTATAACAGAACGAAGGACGGAACGTACTTCGGACCGTTTACGTCAGTAGGCAACGCGTGGAATATAGTCGAAAACGTGAAAAAAACAGTCCGCCTCCCAATGTGTAAGAAGGTGTTTCCACGTGACATCGGAACAAAAGCATGCCTGAATTATCATATAAAACAGTGCAGTGGTGTATGCCTCGGGAAAATGACAAAAAGCGAATATCTCGAATCTGTTGGTGACGCGAAGCGTCTGTTGGGCGGTGATTATAAGGAGCTAAAGCGCGAGTTTGAAACGAAAATGCTCGAGGCGAGCGAGGAGATGCTCTTTGAGCGTGCCGCAAAATATAGGGACTGTATGATCGCCTTGACAAAACTCGGTGAAAAACAAAAAATAGTTTCCTCACCCGATACGTTTGAGGATATATTCGGTTATTATTCCGATGACGCAGGAAGTACCCTTGCAGTATTGATGGTTCGAGGCGGCGCAATAACCGATAGGGATAAATTTTTCTTCCGCGCCGATGAGATATTTGATAGCGAGAGCATAACATCCTTTTTGGTGCGCTTTTATAATATGTGTGATTTTATACCGAAAACGGTAATAAGTGATTATCAGCTTGACGAGGAAGATAGAGTATTTTTGGAAAAATACCTAAGCGAAAAGAACGGCTCAAAAATAAACGTACGTGTACCGCAAGTGGGCGATAAAAAGAAGCTTGCGCGTATGGCGTCGGAAAATGCAAGAGAATTGACGAAGGTGTATAGAGAAGAGTTAACGCGAGATAACGATTTTCTTTTGAAAATAACGAAATTGCTTGGTCTTGAGCTCGTTCCCGAAAGAATAGAAGCTTATGATGCGTCAAATAGCGGTGAAGAGAATACGACAGTCGGAATGATAGTGCTTGAAAACGGAAAACTCGCGAAAAAGAAATATCGCAGCTTCTCGATAAGATCAACATTTTCCGATGACTATGGCGCAATACGTGAGGCAGTAATAAGACGAATGGCGCACCGAAATGATGACGGTTGGGAGCTTCCCGACTTGATGCTCATCGACGGCGGTGTCGGACACGTCGGAGTTGTAAAGCAAACGTTGAAGGATATCGGCATTGATCTCCCCGTCTTGGGTATGGTTAAAGACGATCACCATAAAACGAGAACCCTGACCGACGGCGAAAACGAGATCAGTATCGCAAATATAAAGGATGTCTTTACGTTTTTCTATAAAATACAAGAAGAGGTCCATCGCTTTACACTCTCGAGAATGGATACAAAACGTCGCAAATCTGTGAAAAAAAGCAGTCTTGAAGAAATAGAAGGCATAGGCGCAAAGAAAGCAAAAATATTAAACGGCAGATTTGGCGGATTAAAAGGAATAAAAGAAGCGTCGCTCGAGGAGCTGTTGACAGTAAAAGGGCTCACCGAGCGTGATGCAAACAGAGTATATTACTATTTCCATAAAGAAGAAAACGGAGAAATAAAATGAGAATAAATACAGGAAGCGCAAAAGGCACAAGACTCGAAACATTAGAGGGCAACGATACACGTCCAACGTCCGAAAAAGTAAAAGAAGCCGTATTTTCGGCAATACAGTTTAATATCGGCGGCCGCCATGTCCTCGACCTGTTTTGCGGTTGCGGTCAGCTCGGACTTGAGGCATTGAGCAGAGGCGCGGAAAGAGCAGTGCTCGTCGATAGCTCTCGCGCCGCCGTAGAAATAACGAAGCGTAACGCCCAAAGGACTCACCTCTTTAGTCAGTGTGTAGTCTTAGCATCCGATTATAAAGCGTATTTGAAAGCTACAAAGGATAAATTCAACCTCATATTTCTTGACCCGCCCTACGAGGACGGAAAAATGGATAAAGTTATCGATGAGTTGAAGGAAAATGACGTAATTGCCGATAACGCAATAATAATCTGTGAAACAAGTGAAACAGGTAAACCGAGAGATGACCATTTTCCGTATTCAAAAACCTATAAATACGGAAAAATAATGGTTACGATATTCAAAACAGAGGAGTAATTATGAATAAAATTGCATTTATTCCCGGCTCGTTCGATCCGATAACGCTCGGTCATTTCGACCTTATCAAAAGAGCTTCGGAAATGTTTGAAAAGGTCGTCGTAGCAGTAATGATAAACGGCGAGAAAAAATTTGCATTTACCGCTGAGGAGCGCTATAAATTCGCCGTTGATGGACTAAAAGACCTTGAAAACGTCGAGGTAATATATTCCGAGGGAATGGTCTGCGAAATAGCAAAAGAGCTCGGCGCAGTAATAGTAAAGGGCGTCCGTAATACGACCGATTTCGATTATGAGTATAACCTTTCGCTCATCAATAGATCGGCAGGCGACGTTGAAACGCTTCTTTTACCCGCTTCTCCCGAAACCTCGTTTATATCATCAACAATGGTTCGTGAATTTTTGCGCCTTGAAAAAGACGTAACAAAATATATCCCCAAAAACACAAAAATAGAAAGAGTAGTGAAGTAAAAATGAAAAAGTATCTTTTGAATCCGAACGGAAAGCAGTATAAAGCTAACCTCCATTGCCACAGTACTATCTCCGACGGAAGACTCACCATCGAACAGTTAAAGGAAGAGTATGTAAAACGCGGATACAGTATAATCGCATATACCGATCACGAAACGTATGGATATCATGATCAACTCACCGACGATAACTTTCTCGCGCTCGCAGGCTATGAGGCAGGCGTTATCGAAAACGATGACCGTGATTGGAGAGTCAGAAAGGTATATCACCTTAACGTGTATGATAAACACCCCGCAAAAGATAAAAAAGCCGCTCCCATCACAGTAGATTACCACGATATCGACGGTATCAACGCATATATCAAAGCGCGTAACGACGAAGGTTGCCTCGTTTGCTATAACCACGCTCAATGGTCGCTCCAAACGTATAATGATTATATCCCGCTTGAAGGACTTTTTGCGATGGAAGTGTATAATACGGGATGCGTAGAGGTGGACGGCAACTTCGACTATAATAATAGAGTCTATGACGAAATGCTCTGGGCGGGAAAAAGACTCTGCCCCGTAGCGAGCGACGACAACCATAACGGCTACCCGCTCGATAGCCACGTGTGTGATTCATTTATCGGTTGTACATATATCGCCGCCGATGAGCTTAAATACGATAGCGTAATAAAAGCGATGGAAAACGGCGACTTGTATGCATCAACCGGCGCAACCATCGACGAGATCTATTATGAGGACGGAAAGATACATCTGAAATTCCCGAAAGCTTCAAAGGTGTATAGCTTCTCAAACATGAGAACGGGCGAGTTCGCAAAAGCAAAACCTAACGAAAACCTAACCGAAGCAACGTTCACGTTCTATGAAGGAATGATGGACTTCATTCGCTTTGAGGTAGTCGATACCCTCGAGCGCCGCGCGTATACGAGAGCGTTCACAAAAGAAGAACTCCTCGGAAAATAAATACTTTTAAAAATGCTTCTCAAAACGAGAAGCATTTTTTGATTTTGTTAGAACTTATTACTGCTATTTTTCGGAAAGGTATCCAAAAGCTCATCAAAATAAAAAATCCCGCTAAAATAGCGGGATACACACTATTTGCGTTGCAAACAGTGTCGGGTTTTGGTTTCGTCAAAAACAAGGGGAAAATTTTTTCTAAAAGTTCCCCCCCTCGGAAAATCCACGAAGAGCTATAATCAATGCTCAAAAATACCCTCGAGTGAACTTAGTGGTAGAATTGATAGCATGAAACTCTTTCTCGTCCGTGAATACGAATATCCGCCCACCAACACCGCATCTGTCAAGGCGCTCAGCCTTGTCGAGCAAATAAGTCGGGTGCGAGTTGAAAATGAGCATCCGATGCCCAAATTCGCGGATCATCGGGAAACAAGCCCCCGTTCTGTCGATCAGCTTCGCCGTGCATATCCCGGCGCGCGCACGTCCACACTCACCACAATTCATACTTTCAATAATACAAGTCATCGTGTGCATCAACGGGATCCGTCCGTATACGATAGCCTCCGTAGCGATCGGCTTTTCGATCCGTGATAACGCGTTTTCCGTCATCTCGGGCGACATCTCGAGAGTCTTGAAAAGTGGCGCAAGAAGCTTCATCGCTGCGCTGTTCGTCGGGGCGGGTGATAGCGATGCGTGTATGTCAAACCCGTCGCAGTACATTATATGGGATAGGTTTTGTATTATAATATCCTTGACCCCGTGATTTTTTGCCTCGGTTATCAGTCGCTCGATCTCTTTTTCGTCATCTACCAAAATAACCCTCGGTAATATCAAACGCAACTTTTCAGCATTGAATCGTTTCCAAATTTGCTTGTTTTGTATCGGTACGTCGATGTACTTCGCCTTGCTTTCGTTAAGCCCGTTAGGTATAAACGCAGAATATATCCGATATACATCATATTTGTCTGACTCAATACTCGTCCCCTTTGTTATAACCGCCGGAATACGTTCGTGCTTTTTCGGTGTGTTCGAGTTAATAATAGCAAACTCAAGCTTTGATATAGCATCGCGACGCAGCTTGTTCAACTCCGACGGCACAATGTTCAAGTGAGGCTCAATGTCAACGATAAGGTCATTTAATGTAAAATCAGTTGCACCCATCTTTGATATCTGCTTTTTAACTGATTCAGCATCAGTAGCAGTGCTGATCGCCTTGTTAGGTATAGCACCGAAAACAGTCGCCGAAATATCACCATAGCTCAATGTCAACATCATCGGTGTGTCAGCAGCAATAACACAGTGAGCATCGCAGCTTAGCTTTTTGGGAGTGATGTCTACCAAAACGTTTGCAGTGCGAAGCTTGTCTTCTTCCGTCCGTCGTCCAAACATCGATCCGGACACCTCGCCTTGAAAATACCCTTTAGTGAACCCGCTCCTCGTGAATAGATCACCGAGAAACTTCATCTCTGCCTTGGTAGCATTTCTGTTTTCATCAATAAGTCTTCTGAAAACACTTGTAACTCCAAACACGTAATTCGGATCCTTCATCCGCCCCTCTATCTTGAACGAAGTCGCCCCGCTTGTGAGTACCTTCGTGAAGCACTCCGCGAGCGATAGATCGCGAAGACTCAACGCATATTCGTTTTTCGCCTTGAACGGTAAACGACAAGGCTGAGCGCATTTTCCTTGGTTGCCGCTGTTTTTTGCAACCATAGATGAGAAAAGACACCCACCGCTTTGCGAAACGCAAAGTGCGCCGTGAACGAACATCTCAACTTCTATCTTTTCAGAAAGCGACTTGATATCCTCGTAACTCATCTCTCTCGCGCCAACGATACGTGTCACCCCAAGCGATTTGTAAAAATCAACCGAGCCGACTGAGTGAACTGCGCATTGTGTGCTCGCGTGAATAACAGCATCGGGATACCTCTCGTGAATGAGCGCCATCAACCCAATGTCCTGAACGATGTAGGCGTCAGGTTGTACCTCATCCTCGAGAAACGAAACGTAGTCAAGTATTTCCGATATACTTTTGTCATAAACGAGCGTGTTCAAAGTAATATATACCGCAACACCAAAAAGGCGGCAAAAACTTACCGCCTTCTTAATATTGTCGTTGTCAAAATTACCCGCATTACCGCGAGCGTTGAATTTATTACCGCCAAGATAAACGGCATCACAACCACCCCAAACGGCAGCCTTTAAGCACTCAAAGTCGCCGGCGGGAGATAACAACTCAAATTGTTTACGCATTATTTTCTATATATTCAACAATGTCTCTTACAGTGCGTAAGTTAGCGATATCATCATCTTCGATAACGAATCCGTATGTATCTTCAAAAGTCATAAGCATTTCAACGATGTCAAGAGAATCAGCTCCGAGGTCTTCAATGATCGCAGCATCATCGTCAATTTTAGATATATCGGTTCTTAATTGTTTGGAAAGTATTTCTTTTACTTTGTCAAAAATCTCTGTCATAAACATACCTCGTAAAAATATTTTCAATATATAATAAAACATATTTTAATGATTTTCAATAGTAAAATTAAATTTTTTCAAAATTTTCAACATTTTTTCAAAAAATAG
>JAZRTU010000162.1:0-2416 GCA_045652185.1 Eubacteriales bacterium
TTTTATCAAAAGGAGAGTGTTTTTATGAAAAAATTAAAATTAATCATCACATTTATCTTGCTTGTGTCGCTGTTTCTCTCAGTCACAGCTTGTACGCCTTCGCCTTTTGACATTTCGGATAAGGAAAAAGAGGAATTTGAAAACGCGTACTTCGAGAAATATTTCGACGGAAAATGGAAAGACCAATTCGAAATCGTTTATATGAACAAAGAAATGTACGGAGCGGGCGCAGGTAAGATTGTGTGTTATGGTAAATTTTGTGGGTATATCATATATAGCCACGACGCAAGCATTACACAAAATACAATGGAGCTTTGTCTTGGTGAATTTTTCTTTTTTGCCTCACTTTATATTGGCCTCCATGCATATAAAGACGGAGTTTTTTACTCAGTTGAACAACTTTATAATGACGGTTTGTTAACCGATGAGGATATTAAGGACATCCATGAAATATATTGGATCGCAAGAGGCTCGGAACCCCTATACAGATCCGATTATGAATCTAAAGATTATATATTTTAAAGGAGATAATTAAAATGACTAAAAAAGTTTTGACTGTATTTTTAATCGTTACATTATGTTTTTTCTGTTTGCAAATCCTATAGCAGCAAGCGATGATTATTGGAGCAAGAAGATCTCCGAGGGTATTGCCTAAGGAATGTTTACATCAGATTGAAAAAACATGTTCATGCTATTGAAATTCGTTGGAATACATTGTATAATAAATATATAAAAATTGCCGTTATGGGCGAAACAGGAGGAAAATATTTTGGATAGATCAAAATTAAAAAGCGCGGCGAAAAGACAGATAAAAGGAAGATTAGGAATTCTATTCTTGATTAACGTGATAATCGGCTTGATATCTATCGGCGCAACTTCCGTATTGTCATTAATACCCCTGGTCGGTACCTTTGCTGCGGTCTTTGTAACTGCAGCGTTTTTACTCAGCACCGCTCGTGTATATTTAAACCTGACAACATTCCAAGAACCCGATGTCAGTGATGCTTTTAGCGGTTTTGATGACATTTTACAAGCGTTTTTGGTTCAATTACTTGTGGGAATCTTTATTTTTTTGTGGTCATTGTTGTTCATCATTCCGGGCATCATAAAAAGCTATTCCTATTCAATGTCTATGTATGTCCTCGCTGATTATAAAGGAAAATCCGCAATTGAATGTATCAACGAGTCAAAATATTTAACAGACGGTCATAAAATGGATCTATTTATCCTCGACTTGTCATTTCTCGGTTGGGATATCCTCAGTGTTTTCACACTGTTCATATTGAATATTTGGCTTACACCATATAAATTAGCTACTCGAGCTAATGCATATAGAAGCTTGAACCCCCTCACCGTAACCAAAGAAAACACTCATCTTGAAGCTTCTGTAAATTCCGAAACTATCGAGACAGCAAAAGCCTCAAATAACTAAACACTCTCCTTTCAAGACGCCTCGGTCGAGGCGTTTTTTGTTTCTAAAAAAATTTAAAAAATTTGAGAAAAAATATTCCCATTTTGGAAAAAGTGTGTTATTATATATGTTTGGAATGATAGAAACAAATCTTTTTTGAAAAGGATCGAAATATATGGTAAGAAATGATCTTCGAAACATTGCGATAATAGCTCACGTTGACCACGGCAAAACGACGCTCGTTGACGAGATGCTGAAATTCGGCGGGCTCTTCCGCGACAACCAAGTAGTTGCGGAGCGCGTTATGGACTCCAACGCGATCGAAAGAGAGCGCGGAATAACTATTTTGGCGAAAAACACATCGACATACTACAAAAACACAAAAATAAACATCGTTGACACCCCCGGACACGCTGACTTCGGCGGCGAGGTCGAGCGTATCTTGAAGATGGTAAACGGTGTACTTCTTCTCGTTGATGCGGCTGAAGGACCGATGCCCCAAACTCGTTTCGTGCTCCAAAAGGCGATCGAGCTCGGACACAGGATCGTTGTCGTTGTCAATAAGATAGACAAGCCCGATGCTCGTGTATATGAGATCGGTGACGAGGTATTGGAGCTTCTTTTGGACCTCGATGCAACAGATGAGCAGCTCGACTCACCCGTTATCTTCTGCTCGGGCAGAAACGGAACGGCATCGCTCTCGCCCGACGCCCCGGGCACAGACCTTGCTCCGCTTTTCGATATGATACTCGACTACATCCCCGCGCCCGAGGGCGACAACGAGGGACCTGCTCAAATGCTTGTCTCTGCCGTTGACTACAACGATTACGTTGGAAAGATCGCCATCGGTCGTATTGAACGCGGTACTTTAAAGGCGAAACAAGATGTAACTATCTGTGACTACCACAGCAACATACAATACAACAGCAGAACGACGACTATCTCCCAGATCGACGGACTCGGACGCAGCGAGGCATTGTCTGCTACCGTTGGCGACATCGTTTG
>JAZRTU010000163.1:0-3211 GCA_045652185.1 Eubacteriales bacterium
CTCGTTCTTTTGGCGGTTGTTTTTTATTTCTTCATTTACCGTCCTCAAAAGAAACAAGAAAAAGAGACACGCGACATGCGCAACAGCCTTGCTATTGGCGATATAGTTACCACTGTTGGCGGAGTTATCGGAAAAGTGCTCCGCATCAAAGACAACACCGTTGTTATTGAATCAGGCGGTCAAAAGCTTCTCATTCAACGTTGGGCTATTCGTTCCATTGATGAAAAAGCTCATCCCGACGAGGAAGACGCATAACTACAAAAAAGCTCGGGTCTCCTTTTTGGGAGATCCGAGTGTTTTTTAGCTTTCCAATTCGACGAGTAGTTTTCTGAATCTTGCGGCGTGGTAGCCCTCCTCTTCGGCATATTCCGAAAAGACGGCAGAAAGGCGAGGCGATTCTTTTTCGAGTTCTTTCGAATACGTTTCAAAATCTCGAACCATTTCCATTGAGTTTTCCCAAGCCATCAACAATCTGTCTCGCGGGGTTATTACTATTTCGTTTTCGTTCATCTGTTGCTCCTCTTTTTTATTTATTATTTCCTTTAAACACCTATTATATTCGGAGGTTTTCTCGATGAATATTGAACAATTTTACGAAGAACATATTGATGCGCTGAAAAAGCTCCTTTTTGAGCTTGCTACTATTTCTGCGCCCTCCCACCATGAACGGCAAAGAGCTGAATTTTTATTAGCAGTTTTGCGTTCCCACGGATTACACGGCGCATATATTGACGAAGCGGACAACGTAATCGTTGAAATCGGCAACGTTGAGGACGGTGCGGTATTAATTATGGCGCACACGGATATTGTATTCTCACGCGAGATCGAACTCGAGGTCACAAAAAAGGACGGGCGATTATATTGCCCCGGTATCGGTGACGACACTGTACACGTGGCAATGCTGGTTTACTGCTGTCTTTATGCGGCGACACATTTTAAAAGAAGCGGTCAAAGCTTCATTTTCGCTTTCAACTCCTGCGAGGAGGGTGAAGGCAACTTAAAAGGCTGCAAGCAGATCATGGCACGATATTCAAAATACGTTCGCGAGATGATTACTTTTGACGGATATCTTGACGTTATAAACGATAGCGCGGTCGGTTCGATGCGATATCGCATCAAGGCGAAATGTTGTGGCGGTCACTCTTGGCGCGATTTTGGAAACGAAAACGCCATTTCCGTTATTGCAAGGCTTATCACTTATCTCGACCACGTTACGTTGCCGAGTGGTGGGATAACCACATATAATTTTGGTACGATCAAGGGCGGAAGCACGGTCAACAGTATTGCTGAGGAATGCGTGCTTCTTTATGAATTTCGTTCCGATAATGCCGACTCACTTTTATACATGAAAGAGTTTTTTGAGGGTGTTATCGGTGAATTCTCTAAATGCGTTTCTTGGGAATGTATTGGGGTAAGGCCTTGTGCCCGCGGAGTTGACGAAAATCTTCAAATGGCGCTCACAGAGCGCGTTGAGAGCGTTTTTGACGAACTTCCTACGCCAAGCAGATATCCTGCTTCAACAGACTGCAACATTCCGCTTTCACTCGGTATTCCATCGGTTTGCGTTGGGTTTATCAGCGGCGGCGGAGCGCACACTGTTGGCGAATTTATTGACGAGGATAGCATTGGTGTTGGTTTTTATACGGCTTTAAAACTTATTAATTCATATTGCAAAAAAATAGATGAGGAGTAGTTATGAAGGTTTTATTTATCGGAAACAGCTATACATACGTAAATGATCTCCCGAAGATGGTCAGTGAAGCGGCAGAAAGTGTTGGGGTTTCTATCGAGGTCACGTCAAACGTCAAGGGGGGCGGTTTGCTTTGGGAAAGACTCGACGAGGAGAACGAGATGTATTTGCATCTTAATGAGTTATTTGAAAAGGAGAATTTTGACATTATCGTACTTCAAGAACAGAGTTTTCTGCCCGCAAACGCCAAAGCTGAATTTTTAACTTCTGTTTCAGGACTCCGCAAGTATTTTTCGAAGGGTGAGGATTTTCTTTTCTATCAGACTTGGGCATACAAGGATGGTACTCCGAAACTTGAAGGTACGGGCATATCGTATAACGAGATGTGGGAGCGATTAAGAGATGCTTATCATGAAGCGGCTGAGATGAGCGATGGCATTGTATGCCCGGTGGGAGATGCATTTGCTTACGCGAAGGAGAACTTCCCTTCTCTCGAGTTATATAATCCCGATGGTTCACATTTGATCCCGATCGGAACATATCTTGCAGCTTGTATGTTTTGTTCTGTTTTAACGGGCATATCGCCGCTTTCCGTTGCAACACCAAGTGGCATTGATGAGGTCGAGGCAAAACTCGTTCGCGAGATCGCCAATATTGTTTTGGGTTAATATACTTAATAATAAAACAACCAAAAGGTCGATGTGAGAACACATCGACCTTTTGGGTTTATCGGCATCGCACCCTTGCATCACGATGCCGACAAAAAGGAGATTATATATGAAACACCTTAGGAATTTTCAAATACTGCAATCGTTTGTTCGAGTGCTGATTTGAACGCAGACTCTCTACTCTTGATATGGCTCATGAGGTCGGGAGACTCTTTTACAACGAGTTGGTTATAGTATTGGATACAATCATCCCAGTTGAAGATTACGGAGATATCAGCGAGACGGTTAGCGAAGATCAAGTCGAGGATCTCGGGAGAATCATCGTCATCCGGGAAACGTTTTGTCTTCAATGTACGATCGTAATATTCGGGTGTAATCGTCGATTTAGAAGTATAAGCCAATGCTTCGAGAGCGGCAGATACGAATTCATAATCATCGGGAGCGCAGCAACCAACGATACCTACAGCTTGGAAGTGATAGGGGTTGATAGTCGTTGCATATGTTTCTTGGTTCTCATCATAGAGAGGCATCGGGAGGATACCATAACGGATCTCAGCGTTACGAAGTGTATCGGAGTTAACGTTGGAGATAGTACCTACCAAGAAGAGTGCTTTATTGATATAGAAGTTTTCCATTACTTTTCCTGCATCAGCAGCATCCCAAGCATAATATTGCTCAGTCCATGCTGTACAGTTCTTATCGGTCATAAATTCATGAACTCTATAGAAAACGTTTGTGTTATGTTCTGCGAGCATATTGAGAACGGGGATATCGTTTCCATCCTTAATAACCTGCGGGCAGTCAGCACCGAGGATGAGGCTGAACGTATCAAATGCGGCACTAACGAGGCCCC
>JAZRTU010000164.1:0-2129 GCA_045652185.1 Eubacteriales bacterium
ACAAGCACTGCATTTGTGTCCACAAATGCGAATGTTAAATTTGTCGATATGCCTCGCGTTGCCACACACCGCTCGGCTCGATATATTTGCCTTGCGGCAAATTCGATATATTTTCGCTATGCCCAAATTCGATATGATATAAATCCGCGCTCACGCAGTGAGCATATCGAGCGCTCTGCGCATATCGAACGCCGTAGGCGTATATCGAAAATCCGCTAAAGCGGATTTATATCGATGTGAACCTGCTCTATGGCAGGTCCACCAGAGCCGTCTTTTTTGTTGTGTAGTCGTCTGCTACCGTCAAAAAAATCTGTATGAAAAGGAAATTTGTGTTATCGGTTATATGTCAAATATGTTGCGAGTGCAGTGTTGTCATAGTCCTTGGGAATAGCTAAATCGCTTGTATTATCACTCATCGCATAGCCGTAGAGGTACTGTATCGTGAAGAAGTTGCCCGGCAATACCCAGTTTGCATATTCCTCAAGAAGATCTTTTCTGATATACGGCAAAAGCGTATGTTCGCTGAGCTCGTTGATCTTGCTGACGTATTTTTCGGCGATACAGTCGCAAAGCTCTATCGCAAGCTTCGTTATTCCGCGATTTATTTCCCACGGCACGATCGGCATCGTTGGATAGAGACCGCCGTCTTTCTCCTTGAGGTATCCGCGCTTGATGAATTCCGCAGCCTTATATTTCTCAGTTTCGGTCAGCTCGAGCTTGGGATCATCGAAAAGTCTCATAAAGAGGTCGATATTCCCCTCACCAAATACGTTGTCGCGGTCGCCAAACGGCTTGCAATCAAATATATTGCCGTACATTACCCATTTATAATTCGTCGTCGAGAAGGTCTTGTGCAGATTCGACCAGCCTGCCTTCGGTGTTTCGGTCTCCTTCGGCTCATAATTCTCGTCGGGCAAGATATAGGAACAGCTGAGGCGATAATTTTTTCCGTTGTCTGCGGGGATCTTATCTTTCCAACGGTGCGAGTTCTTTTCCCTCATTTTTGTTTGGAGCGCATCGCTGAAAACAAAGTACAAATACCAAAGAAGCTCCCTAAACGGCATATCGTTGCCGTAGAATTCAAACTCTCTGAATTTTTGCTCGTTTTCTTTGATCAACTCGGTCACCTCGCGGCCAAGCTCACTATATACCTTCGCCACCTCATATCCGTTGTTGTTCCACACACTCGCGGGAAGCACACAAAAATCGGTGATATATTTTCCGTTCGTCGTTTCCTTGAGAAACTTGTTCTCAACGAGATATTGGAGCTTTTCCTCGAAATATACGGGTGCGCAACCGATCTCGTTGGCGATCTCCTTGATCGATTTTGACTCACTGGAACAGCAAACGAAGATCTGCTTCGTCATCTGATCGCTTATATTATTCCAATAGTCAGGTATCGCGTATCCGCCCCACATACCGACTTGGGCGGGCGCATATGATGATCTTCCATAGTTGTTCATTTCTTCAAATCCTTTCTTGATGTCCTTTCGCGCGTCGAACAGCCTGCGCTTCACCGTACCTTCGGGTACACCGAGTTCACGGGCTATCTCGTCAACGGACATCTCTCTCAAATAATACATAATTATAACGTCGCGGTGAAGGCTCGACAGTCTTGAAATATGGTAGTTCAGCTCGCTGATCTCCTCGGCTTTGAGCATTTCGCTGTCAAGCTCAGGTTCGTCCGACGGGACATCAACAAATTCTTCAAGAAGAAGCGCGCCGTTTTGCTTCATACGGTAGAACGCGTTCAGCTTGTTACGCGCCATCTTCCAAAACCACGCATAAAAGTTCTCGATATTTTTTCCTCTTGATGCCAACGCCTCGAGAAGTATCTCTTGTGTCAAGTCTTCGGCGCTATCGGGATCGCCGAGCTTGTTGAGACAAAAATAATATGTCGTTTCCAATAGCTCGTCTATCATTATTTCATTCATCATGTCACCTCCGTTTCGCGTGTTTTCCGATCGGACGCTAATATAGTGTCAAAAAGAAAGGATCGGTTCGGTATGTTTTAAAATCTTTTTTAATTATATCAAAATATCCTTTCTCGGTCAATAAAACCACCCTAAATGCAATAGGATCCACTTGATTTTTATTCTGAAATATGTTATAAATTAATAGTCACTATC
>JAZRTU010000165.1:0-4871 GCA_045652185.1 Eubacteriales bacterium
GTTTTTACAGCCTCATTTTTCAGGATTTCCGCTATCTCGTCGGTACGTTCGACTATGAGTCGTTCGTACTCGGCTTCGCTCAAAGAACGAGCAGTTATTAATTTTTTTACTATTTCATTCATAGCTGATAACTCCCGAATAGGCGGTCTTTACGCTTATTCCGTTAAGCTTCCCTATTTTCCCGCTGAGCGCCGAGATGACGTCTTGGGGGGCATCTATTGCAACACTTATTATATTTATATTACGTTTTTTATAGGGTAATCCCATTCGCCCGATTATATATTCGCCATATTCATGAAGAAGCGAATTCAAGCTTTCAACGGACGAAGGATTTTCGACTATTATTCCCATTACTGCGACTCTTGTTTCCACCTTTTTCTCCTTTTTAACAAAAAATGCCACACCTCGAAACAGGTATGGCAAAAGATAGCTTCGTTATTGTTTCTTTTTTGCCGCCTTTCATCTCAGAACCTTCTTTGACGTTAGGAAACTTTTTTATTATGATACACTAAAACGCAGATTTTGTCAAGTGGAAAAGCACCCATATTTATTGACAGATATTACTTTAGGTGGTAAAATAGGGTATCTCCCATTAAGGTGTTTTTTATGTTGAAAAAATTATTTTTTCTTTTTATTATATTATTTATCTTCAGCTCCTGCACGCAGACTACCGAAGGCTCGGATGATATTTCACTTGAAAGCGAGACTTCAACCGTAGTCAGCGAGGATAGCACGGTCGAAGAGAGTGCTTCGGATGAGAGCATTATTGAGGAAAGTGAAAACGAAGGCGGCAAGGACGAGATGGTGAAAATTGATGTTCCCGTTTTGTCGATCATCAGCAAAGGAAGCATCAACAAGGCAAACTACGTTTCGGCTACGGTGCAGCTTCGCGATCCTTCGGGTGAGTTCGACATGATCTATGACGCAAATGCAGAGGTCAAGATCAGAGGCAACTCGACCGCCGGTGCACTAAAAAGGCCGCTCAACATCAGATTTTCGAGTTCGAGGAACGTGCTTGGATTAGGCGAATCGAAGAAGTGGTATCTCCTTTCGAATCCTTATGACAAGACACTCATGCGTAACAAGCTTGCTTATGATCTCGCGCAAGTGCTGGGACTTTCTAACACGCCGAAATGCACATATGTTGATCTTTATCTCAACGGCGAATTTTTCGGGAACTATTTACTTTGTGAATCTATCGGGATCGGAGAGGACAGAGTTGATCTTAACATTGACAACAACGATTTTCTTTTTGAGGTAGAGCCGTACGTTGGGTACAGCAATCCGACCTGCTTTATTACACCGATCTTTAACTTCAAGCTTGGGTATAACGACAGAGACAAGCCGACTCTTCAGCAAGAAAAATACGTCATCGATTTTTTTGAAAAAGCCGAAACCGCAGTCAAAAACAAGGATTGGGAGAGCATCACCGAATACTTTGATATGGACTCATTCGTCAACTATTATTTGCTCAAGGAGTTTTTAAAGAGCGTTGACACGGAGAGCTCGGTACGCTACTATATCAAGGATGGGGTGCTTTATGCAGGACCGATTTGGGATATTGACCTTTCGATGGGCAACTGTGACCCCGATTATTACAAGGTATATAACAACGTTGGCGGTAGCGGTGACAGCACTGAGGGGCTTTATCTGACGCAAGTGCCCAGTCAATGGTTCGGTCTTTTTATGAAAATGGATGAGTTTCGTGAGCTTTTACGCGAGAGGATGGAGGAAATGTATCCTGTTCTCGAAAATTTATACAAGAAAAACGAGCTCGGCGAGAGCAGGATCGACGTTTTATTAACAAAATACGGTCACAGCTTTTTGAAAAATTACGATGAAACGAATTGGAGAATTTATCAAAGATACTCTAATCTTGAGAGAATACCGGACAAGACTTTTTCCGAAAACGTTGATTATATGCGTTCGTGGCTTGAAAAACGTCACGAATGGTTAAATAATGAGTTGGGCGTTAACGTTTATAAATAAAAATATTGGGATGCAAAAAGCTCTTTTCGAGTTTTGCATCCCTTTTTTTATTTCTTTTCAGTTTTACATTTCAAGAACATTGAAAGGGCGAGAAGGCACAATGCGGGGTAATAAGTACCCATACAAGCATTATCCGTCCAAGACCAGATACCGATGAAGCGATCAAATACAAGCATCAGGTCCGAGAAGAAAAACAGAGCGCTGCCGAGTGCTATTGCTCCGTTCGCGAGGTCTTTTCTCACAATAAAGTTGCCGAGAGCTTTTCCGAGCATTGTCGAGATTATCAACGCATAGATTATACATACTATTTTCAATATCGGCTCGTCGAAACTTAAAAGCGGACAGAATATCAAGAAAAAAGCTGCACCTAAAAAGAAGAAAAGGCTTATTACTATATCGAGCAATCTTATTTTTTCTTCGGCGCAATATGCTATCACGAAGAAAACGTGGCCAAGTGCAAAGACAGCGGCGCCGAGTATGAAGCTTTTTCCGATAAGATAATCACCGAGGAATGCGAATATCAAGCCTATTGCCATTAATGAGAAAAACTTTTTATTATGCTGACCTGTTTTTAATGAATAGCAAAGATTTATCAATCCGAGAGCTGCAAAGCTTCCGCTACAGATACACTTTAAAGTGAAGTCGAATCCGTTTAGCTGATAGAAATAGTTGAGCGCTAATATTGCCGAGATCATTACGATATTTATCGTAAGTATTATTTTTTTCGTTTTCATATTTCACCTCAAAAAGATATGTAGCAATTTCTCATAGAATTTATTTTTAAATGGCTGATATCTCATTGGAAGATCGAGCCATGTTTTTTTATCGACGATAGACTTATAATGGGTAAACGCATCAAATCCGTCTTTTCCATGGTAGCTGCCCATTCCGCTTTCTCCGACACCGCCAAAGCCCATTGAGCTCGTTGCGAGATGTATTACAACATCGTTGACGCAACCGCCGCCATAGGACAATTCAGTTGTCACTCGCTTTATATTCTTTTCGTTATTAGAGAAAATATACAATGCAAGCGGTTTTCTTTTTTCCTTCAGCCCGTTGATCGTTTCATCAAAGCTATCGTAGGTCAATATCGGCAATATCGGTCCAAAGATCTCTTCCTCCATTACTGCATCGGTGATATCTACGTTATCCATAACGGTCGGCGAAATTTTACAAGCCTTACGGTCGACATCACCACCGTGAACGACTTTCTTGCTATCGATCAATCCGAGAAGTCGTTCGAAGTGCTTTTCATTGATTATTTTTCCGTAATCCTTATTTTTCAGCGGTTCTTTTCCGAATTGCGTTTCGATTTGGTGCTTCAGTTCGCGGACAAGCTCATCTTTAACTGAGCGGTCACACAATATATAATCGGGTGCGACGCAAGTTTGACCGCAATTCAGATATTTTCCCCAGACTATACGCTTTGCCGCTAGTTTTATATTGGCACTCGAATCGACGATGCAAGGACTTTTTCCACCAAGCTCAAGCACGGCAGGCGTAAGATTATCGGCAAGGCGACGGAGGACTTCTTTTCCGACGGACTGACTGCCCGTGAAGAATACAAAATCAAATTTTTGGTCGAGCAGAGCGGAGTTTTCTTTTCGACCGCCTGTCACGACTGCAACGTATTCGGGCGGGAAGCATTCCTTTATTATCTTTTCCATCACACTGCTTGTATTGGGTGAATAGGCGCTTGGTTTTACTATCACGGTATTACCTGCGGCTATTGAATCAACGAGAGGATCGAGCGTCAAAAGGCAGGGGTAGTTCCAAGGACTCATTATGAGTGTTACACCGTATGGAGTAGGTTGTTTGAAGCTATGCGACGGAAATTGCGCTAAAGGAGTTGGGACTGTTTTTCGTTTCGCATATTTTTTCGTATTTTTTATCATATGTGATATTTCAGTCAACACGAGTCCGCTTTCACACATAAAGCCTTCATAATGACTTTTCCCAAGGTCTGCTTTTAGGGCATCATTTATCTCAGATCGATATTTTTCTACAACACTATACAGCTTTTTCAGTTGAGATATACGAAAGTCGACCGAAAGGGTCTTTCCGCTTTTATAAAAAGTATGCTGCGCTTCGACAAGCTGCTTTATTTCATTGTTCGTCATTTTTGTCACTCCTATCCATTATCATTTCTATTATTTTTTCAAGCTCTTTTTTAGTTAAAAGCCTCGGAACAGGATACAGCGGGTTAGCTTCTTTTTCGGCGTGAGATGCGAGTGCCGACACATCCTCGGGCTTTATTCCCTTTATTTTATTCGGGATATTTAATTTTTTATTCAGTTCTTTTACTGCTTCGATGAATTTCTTCGCACCGAGCTCGATTGGATCTATTTTTTTGCAGACACCGATCTCGCACCCAAGAAAATGAAGCTTCTTATATACGCTTTTACCATAGTATTCCAAAACATAGGGCATTACGACGGCGTTAGCGAGTCCGTGCGGGATGCTGTATCTTCCGCCGAGAGCGTGAGCGATCGCGTGGATATAGCCGACATATGATTTCGAGAAAGCAACGCCTGCTTTATATGCTGCCTTTAGCATATTTTCTCGAGCCACCGAATCTGTTCCGCAATTATATGCTTTCTCCAAATTGGCAAACACAAGCTTTGATGCTTCGATGGCGAGGGCTCTTGTTTCGCTTGTTGTGGACTGACCGATATATGCTTCGACTGCGTGTGTTAACGCATCGACTCCGGTTGTTGCGGTGAGGCTTTTGGGCAGACTATAGGTCAAGGTCTTATCAAGCACAGCATAATGAGGTATCAACGGAAAGCTCATCAATGCATATTTTCGGTGAGTTTTTGTATCGGTGATAAGTGCGGCAAGAGTCACCTCACTTCCCGTTCCTGCTGTTGTCGGAACAGCGA
>JAZRTU010000166.1:0-4679 GCA_045652185.1 Eubacteriales bacterium
GAATAACATTACAGTCGTGCGCCTGATGGCGCACCCTAAAATCCGACAAACAAAAAGACGGCTTCCGCCGTCTTTTTAAATTCGTGAAGAATGGTCGCCATAAGGCGACGTCTTGGTTGTATATGGTTGCAGAGCCGAAGCAGCTCTTTGCTGTTATATCCAAGGGGCTATGCGCCCCTTGACCCGCACGATTTTTTGAAAAAAATCGAGTAAAACTTTTGTATTATGGTGATGTAGCCGTTTGCTACTCGAAAACGCCGATTATTTATGGTTGAAAATAGAGCGGATGAGCGCAACAAACTCGTCGGCACTAACACAATTTTTATCGCCAAGCCATCGTTCGATCGCCAATAAAAACGAGTCGGTGAAAAAGTTGCGCGCAAATTCTGTTGACGGCGATGCAAATAACTCGCATACCCTCGACTCAATGATCGGTTCGAGCTGTTCACGAAAATGCATCGAGAACGAGTTTTGTCCTTTTATGCGAAACGCCCTGCGATAGAACACACGGTTTTCGTAGAGATAATTGCATAACTCGATAAATAACTCCTCGCTGCTTGCGTTGGGGTCGTAATCAAACTCGGTGTCAAAGATCCAGTTCATCAAATCATATTTGTCTTTAAAATGGTAATAGAAGCTTTTGCGGTTCATAAAACAACGTTCGCATATCTCGCCAACACTTATTTTCTCAAACGGATTCTCAATTAAAAGCTCTTTTAGCGAGTTGGCAAGCGCCTTTTTTGTTATTGTTGAATCTGCCAATTTTCCTTTTCTCCTATATGTTTATAATTCCGTAATGCTCAAGCACTATCTCGATCGCCATCAAGATAAGCACGATGCCACCAATAAACTCCGCTTTGGATTTGTATTTTGTGCCGAAGACGTTACCGATCTTCAAGCCTATCGCCGAGAGGATGAACGTCGTTATCCCAATGAGCAATGCCGCGATAATTATATCAACGTTCATGAACGCAAACGATACACCGACCGCCATCGCATCGATGCTCGTCGCGACCGCAAGCGGTAACATCGACTTGAAACAGAACGAGCAATCTACATCTTCGTCATCGTCAAATGACTCTTTGATCATATTCGCGCCGATTATAACGAGCAATACAAACGCGATCCAATGCGAAACACTTGTTATCAAATATTCAAACTTGTCTGCTAACCAATAGCCAAGTGTAGGCATCATCGCTTGAAACAGCCCGAAATACGCGCCGACTATCAGGTAATGCTTGAATTTCGGTTTCGATACCGAAAGACCTTTGCACACTGCAACGGCAAACGCATCCATAGATAAACTTAGCGCAATTATAAATAATTTTGTTAACTGCATTTTGAATAAACCTCAAGGTTATAATAAAAATGTATAAAAAAAGACGAAACATTACCCGCATTTAACCGCAGATAAGTCTCGTCAATTAAGATGACACCAGGAAAAATTCCGGTTGTTGATATCATCGCACGAAGCCGTGCCGACTACTCCCTTAATTTTTACGAATATATTTTACCATATACTTTCAATAATTTCAAGTGGTTTTAGAATTTTTTTCTGACATATGTGCATATCTGTCCTAAAAAGTAATAAAAATAAATTTCGGTAAAATTTCAGACATAAATATAAATTATGTATTGCGTTAATGCTGATTTAGATTTATAATAATATAAGATAAGTAAAAACGGAGGTATATCAATTGTTTCACAACAAAACAACAGATTCAGTATTGAATGAGCTTGGTGTCGATATTAAAACCGGGTTGAGCGAGTCCACCGCGAAATCACGACTTGCCGAAAATGGCGAAAACAAGCTCAGAGAAAAAAAGAAAAAAACGTTGCTTCGCAGATTTTTTGAGCAATTCAACGATGCGATGATCTTGATCTTGATTGCTGCGGCGATAGTCTCGTTCGTGGTCGCGGTGTCAGAGGGCGAACCAAAAGAGTTCTTCGAGCCTTGCTTGATACTCGTTATCGTAATACTTAATGCAATCATGGGTGTGTTCCAAGAGAACAAAGCTGAAAAAGCACTCGATGCGCTAAAAGGACTGTCTGCACCGCATGCGCGCGTTATACGCGACGGGCGCGAGATGGTGATCGATGCGAAAGACCTCGTAGTTGGCGATATTATTAAGCTCGAAGCGGGTGATTTTATCCCTGCCGATGCGCGACTTATCAAGAGCGCGAGCCTCAAGAGCGAGGAGTCAGCACTGACGGGCGAATCCGTTCCGTCCGAAAAGGATGCGCTTGCCGAGGTTGCCGCTGATGCACCGCTCGGTGACAGGACTAACATGGTATTCTCGGGCTGTAGTGTTACTTATGGTACGGCGACCGCTGTAGTTACTGCAACGGGTATGGCAACGGAGATGGGCAAGATCGCAGGCTTGCTTGAGAACGAGGCGGAAACACAGACACCGCTTCAAAAGAAGCTTGCCCAGCTCGGAAAATATCTTGGGTTTATGGCGCTCGGCGCATGCGCGATCATATTCATTATCGGTATTATAAGCAAGATCCCACCGATGGAGATATTTATGACCGCAGTTTCGCTCGCGGTATCGGCGATACCCGAGGGGCTTCCTGCGATAGTTACTATCGTATTGTCTATCGGTGTTCAACGAATGGTAAAGAAAAATGCGATAATTCGTCGTCTGCCTGCAGTAGAAACACTCGGCAGTGCATCGATAATCTGCTCCGATAAGACAGGCACGTTGACACAAAACAGAATGACACTCGTTCGCGCATATCTTGACGACGGCACAGTCGAAGATATAAACACGTCAAACAGTGAAAAGATAAAAGAACTCTTGAAATACGGAACACTTTGCTCCGACGGAACCGTCGTATTCTCTGACGATGGCGAAAAGCATATCGGCGACCCGACCGAGACCGCTATAGTTTATGCGGCGCACAAAAACGGTATGCCGAAAGCTGAGCTTGATGAGAAATATGAGCGACTTGCTTCGCTTCCGTTCGACTCTGACCGCAAGCTGATGAGCACGATCAACTCCGTTGACGGCAAATTGGTCGTAATAGTAAAGGGCGCGTTTGATATGATGATAACGCGCGTGACACACGGCAATATCGAAGCCGCGCGCGAGATGACGAACAAGATGAGCGAGTCTGCCTTGCGTGTGCTTGCGATAGGATATAAGGTAATAGATACGATCCCGCAAACACTCACGAGCGAGACACTTGAGAACGACCTCACGTTGATGGGGCTCGTCGGAATGATAGATCCGCCACGTCCCGAGGCGAAGGATGCGGTAGCGATATGCAGAAAAGCGGGTATCAAGCCGGTGATGATAACGGGTGACCACGTTGTTACCGCATCAGCGATCGCGCGCGAGCTCGGCATATTGATCGATGGCGATAAAGCGATAACCGGCGCACAGCTCGATGCTATGACCGACGACGAGCTTGATTCCGAGGTTGAGCATATAGCGGTATACGCTCGTGTATCTCCCGAAAACAAGATCCGTATCGTAAAAGCTTGGCAACGCAAAGGTCAAGTTGTTTCGATGACGGGCGACGGTGTTAACGATGCACCTGCGCTCAAGGCGGCAGACATAGGTTGCGCGATGGGTATCACGGGTACTGACGTTGCAAAGGGTGCTGCTGATATGACGTTGACCGACGACAACTTCGCAACGATAGTTGATGCAGTAAAGGAAGGCAGAGGCATCTATGCGAACATCAAAAAGGTTGTTGGATTCTTGCTCGGCACGAACATCGGCGAGGTGTTTACGGTATTCTTCGCGATGCTTTTGTGGCAAAAATCACCGCTTCTTTCGATGCAGTTACTCTGGATAAACCTCGTTACAGACAGTCTTCCCGCGATCGCGCTCGGAATGGAGCCTGTTGAATCAAACATCATGAGTTCACCGCCGAAGCCGAAGGACGAGAGTATCTTCGCGCACGGGTTTGGACTTCGTGTTGTATTGCAAGGCTTTATGTTTGGTATCCTCTCGCTCGTAGCGTTTAAGCTTGGCGAGGTAATGGGCGGATCGGTTGAAGCAGGCAGAACGATGGCGTTCATGGTTCTTGCGCTTTCACAAGTAGTTCAAGCGTACAATATGAGAACCGACCGTTCGTTGTTCAAATTTGGATTCTTTGGCAACAAGAAACTAAACGGCGCATCGCTTATCTCGATAATACTTGTGTCGCTCGTATTATTCACGCCGCTCGCGACACTATTCGGGTTAGTCTCGCTTTCGCTCGAGCTGTACCTCATCGCGCTTGCGCTCATTATCACACCGTTGCCGCTTATGGAGCTATATAAACTCTTTGCTAAATAATTTTTATGAGGGGGGTACTTTTTTCGAAAAAAAGTACCCCCTCAAACTCCCCCCAAAAAACTCAAATGTGGGGAATGACTTGACAGTACCGAAACGTATTCGTCACCAAAGAATTAAAAGTTTTGATCGAACTTTTTCAAAAGTTCGCGGGTGGAGGGCGGAGCCCCCGAGAAGCGACATCATACCCGCAAAACAACTCTTGTGGCACAAATAACCACCCACCTTGATACGTTTCTATCTTGATTCGAATAACATTACAGTCGTGCGCCTGATGGCGCACCCTAAAATCCGACAAACAAAAAGACGGCTTCCGCCGTCTTTTTAAATTCGTGAAGAATGGTCGCCATAAGGCGACGTCTTGGTTGTATATGGTTGCAGAGCCGAAGC
>JAZRTU010000167.1:0-3572 GCA_045652185.1 Eubacteriales bacterium
GGTTGTTTGTGATATAATTATCTAAAGTGGAAGATCGGTATGCCTTGTTAAGAGCAATTTGGAACGTGGGGGATTAGATGGAAAACAGCAAATTATCTAACGTATATTTCCTTTGGGGCAGAGGGAAGACGACTGTTGCGAATATATTGCGCGATAGATACGACTTCTATATTTATAGCACGGACGAGGCGCGCGACCGTTTAATGCTCGTTGCCACGCCAGAAAAACAGCCGTATATGTGCCGTGATTTTGAAGCGGAATATGGTGTGAGCTCATTTTGGGAGCTTCCGAGCGAGGTCATTGCTGACAGAGAAGTACATTTTCTTGAAGAAATGACTCCAATGATTATTGATGAACTTGCAGAGCTGTCAATGAAGCATCGCATTATCATCTGCGAGGGCGATATTGATTACAAGCAAATAATTGAGCTTTCAAACAATATCGTTTATCTCCAAAATTGCTCAACTAAATTCGATTGGTTCAACCGTCCCGACCACGACGATCTCGCCTATATCCGCAACCGCACCGATATCGACGAAGCTCAAAAGCAAGCGCTGATAGACCAAGCATATGCCTCGGTCGGAAATAACGAGGGCGTGTTGCCCGATTTTGTTTCGGAGCATAACATCAAAGTGATTCGATGGGATGACAATATAACTCCCGAGAAGACGGCAAACGAGGTCGATGAGTATTTTGGCATCGGTGACCTCGAGATGCCTTGTTGTTCCTACGTTATAGGTATCGACGAGTCGGTCTTGGGTCTGACAAAGTATGGTTTTGACGTGAACCGCGACGGAGAAAACTACATCGTGATCTTCACGAAGGATAAAGCACCGATATGGGAAGATTTCATTTCAGAACATCTTCAGCTTGAATATTGGAATGAATATTTTATCGATGGAAGGATAGTGTTCTTGTTCCATTTGCACGATGGCATAAAAAGATATGAGGTCGAAAATTACGAGAATGACGAAGTACTAAAACTATGCGAAAGACTGTGCGATTGTAAGTTTGCATCTTTGAAGGATATGCTTTTGGGAAATTGGTTTTATAGAGATGTATTAGAGGAAGGGGAAAAGGACTAAATGTTAGGTTGTTGTGGTCACGACTGTTCAAGGTGCGTTACATATCTTGCAACAATTAAAAATGATGATGCTTTGCGAAAACAGTCGCAACAGTTTTATAAGACAATGTTCGGCTTGGATATTCCGCTTGATGAAGTTAACTGTCTTGGCTGTCAGTCAAACAATGTATTTAAGCTTTGCAAGAGCTGTCCATTTACAAAATGCGTATCAGAACGAAAAATAGCCGAATGCTCTGAGTGTGTAGAACATCCTTGCAAAGTTCTTGCGGAATATCAAGAAAAATATGTAAACAAGTGCAATCAGATTTAGTGTGATTAAAAAAGTAAAGGAAAAAGCTATGACAAAACAAGAAATATGTCAGCCTATTTATGATAAATATAACGAATTGTCAATAGCAATGCAAGGCGAAGATTTGGAATTGATTAAAAGACTTGCATTAGAGCTTCATTCGTTGGTACATCCTGCGGAGGTGTCCGAATTAGAGAACCATACAATTGCTGATATGGTTTTCGAGTATATGCGTTCAAGAGGTCAAAATCTGTTAGTTCCGAGGGAAGACTATGAAACCGACCTTCACTATGCAGGAACAAAAACAGTGCCGTTGTGTTGGTATTTTTGGCATATCTACCGCATTGAAGATATAGTAAGTAATGTTTTGATGGCAAATCAAGATCAAATATTCAATTCAGAATGGCAAAGAAAAATCAATTCATCTATTACTGACACAGGGAATGCATTGGAATTTGAAGAAACTATCGATTTCGGACAAACATTGAATATTGATGCGCTTTATGAATATATGGTGGAAGTAGCAAAAAACACACGTAATATCATCAAAAATCTATCATTAGATCAGATTAAGTCAATGGTACCCGAGGAATGGGTAATGCGAATATTGGAAGAAGGCGGAGTTACCACCGATTTTCGTTCTGTCTGGTTATTGGTTTTCTGGGGAAGATTAACACGCGGAGGGATGATTTTGACACCTTTAACCGCTCATCATATGATGCATTTACCTGCGTGCTTGGATAAAATATTGAACGAGAGGTTGATATGACGAAATACGAAATAAACGAAACAGATAAAAAGCTTATTGAGATAGGCTTGGAGGTATTAAAGCAAAATTTTGACGACGGGGTATACAACCACACGGTCGGTTGCGCTTTGCTTTGTAAGAACGGCAATATTTATAAGGGTGTGAATTGTGACGGCATTCACGGCTCCTGTGCAGAGTATATAACGATGGGTATTGCGATCTCCGCGGGTGAAAGAGAGTTTGATACCATAGTTGCGGTCCACGATCAGCACCTGAATTTCGTTATCCCGCCCTGTGGCAATTGCAGACAGATGCTGTTTGAATATTGCCCGGATATTAAGGTCATCGTCAACGACGAAAACGGAAAGCTCATCAAAGTGACCGCACGCGATTTGCTTCCGTTCGCGTGGCAAAGTGTCGTGTGTGAATAAAAACGTAAAAAAACCGAGGTTCGCCTCGGTTTTTTCTACGCTACCGTTAACAAGCGTTAAAAATAATTCACGAATGTTCACGAAATTGCTTGACAAACAGGAAGACATGTGTTATTATATAGGCACAAACGTGAACGGGTCGACACGGGAACGTTTCAAAAACACGAAAGGAGACCTATTATGTTTATTGAAGAACGACATCAGAAAATATTGGATATACTCGAAACGAAGGGCAGCATCAACGTTGCGGAGATCCAACGAAAATTTATGGTTGGATACGACACCGCAAAGCGAGATCTTCGCATTTTAGAGGAGAAGGGGCTTTTGAAGCGCACCCATGGTGGCGCGATACCCGTGCATCAGGTTGGCGCAGGCAAACCGTCGGGGGTTACTTGTAAAGATATTGCGGAAATAAAGCCCAATTATCTCGCAATCGCGAAGAAAGCAGTTTCGATGATAAACGATCGTGACGTGGTTTTTATCACTTCTGCATCGGTCGGTTATTTGATGACGCAATGCATTCCCGACGATCTAAGGATACGAGTTGTCACAAATTCTATAATTATCGCAGAGGAATTGCGCAAAAAACAAAATATTACCGTAATAATGCTAGGCGGTGAAATGGATGACAAGGGAAATTGCTATGACGCCTTCGCTATCGAAATGATAAAGAAGCTCCGCTTTGATAAGTGCTTCCTCACCTCCGCGGCAATATCAGCCGATTTCGGACTGTCAATACAAAGATCACAAGCGATCAGCTTCTGGAACGCCGTTATCGATAGCTCAAAAAAAGCGATTGGACTTTATCCAACGGAAAAGATCGGTATCAATTCCATCGTGAGCATCTGTCCCGCAGACAGACTCGACACGATAATAACCGATTGGGACGCACTCGAGGACGACCTCAAGGGATTTGACGAGCTCGGTATCGAAATGGTCATCACCGAAAAGGAGATCGAGGAATAATACGATATAATACCCCAAAACCGAGGTTCGCCTCGGTTTTTTCTACACAACCGA
>JAZRTU010000168.1:0-17330 GCA_045652185.1 Eubacteriales bacterium
ACTGTACTCCTTTTTTCGCATTATTGGTCTTTAAAGCGGTTTTTTTGCTATTCTGCCATATTGGCGCGGATATTGTTTGGGTGTCGGTGCAACCTTGCGGACAACGACGAGGTTATGGATGCGCTCTGTTTCGGGGATAGGTGCGGGGGTGACGGTTTCTATTGCACCGCCAAGGATCGCAATACCTTTTTCTGCCTCCTCGACCTCCTCGAGTGCGCCTCTGCCTTTCATTGCAACGAAAAGACCGCCGACTTTGACGAACGGCAAGACGAGCTCGGCAAGTATATTGAGTCGCGCTACTCCGCGCGCAAGTCCAACGTCAAACATTTCACGATATTCGCTCTTCGTTGAGAATTCCTCGGCTCTTCCGGTTAGTGTTTTTACGTTTGAAAGCCCGAGTTCTTTTGCCGAGTCGTCGATAAATGCGAGTTTTTTTGCCGTGCTGTCCATCATTGTGAAATTGCAAGACGGCAAGGTTATCGCGAGTGGCATCGACGGAAATCCTGCGCCGCAACCGATGTCGATAAGCGACAAGTCTTCCGTTTTCGGCAACACACTACGCACTGTGAGGCTATCGTAGAAATGCAACAGCGCGCTGTCTTTGTCGTCGGTCAATGCGGTGAGGTTGAATTTTTTGTTTGTTTCGAAGAGCAACTCTGCGAATTTGTCGAATTTTTCCAATTCGGATTCGGTCGCAACGTCGTATTGTTTTATGTATTCGGAAACGCTCATTCTTCGTCCTTTCCGTAGGTGGTGCTCAAATAGATCAAAAGCACCGATATATCAGCAGGGCTGATACCGCTTATTCGAGATGCTTGCCCAAGGTTTTCGGGGCGCATTTTTTGAAGCTTTTGCGCCGCCTCTATGCGAATACCGCGGATCTGCGAATAGTCGATATCATTTGGTAGTTGTTTTTCTTCCAATTTTTTAAATTTTTCGACCTCGGCTATTTGTCTTTTGATATAGCCCTCGTATTTTATTTCTATTTGTGCGCGTTCGATAATGCGTCTGTCGTTCTCGGTGCGTGATACGTCGAATTCCTCAAGCTCGGAATACGTAACGTGCGGTCGTCTTAACGCATCAGCGGCGCGGATTCCGCCCGTCAACGGCTCATAGCCCTTCGAGGTCAAAAGTTCGTTTAGCTTCTCGGAATAGGGGAGAGTTGTTTTGCGGAGTCGTTCTATTTCGGCTTCGGTACGTTTTTCGCGTTCCAAGAAATCGGAATATCTTTCTTCACTGACAAGTCCGATATCGTAGCCTTTTTTCATCAGGCGTGTATCGCTGTTGTCTTGACGGAGCAACAATCTATATTCGCTTCGCGAGGTCATAATGCGGTATGGCTCGTTCGTGCCTTTTACAACAAGGTCATCGATGAGCGCGCCGATATACGCTTCGCTTCGAAGCAACGTGAACTCGTCTTCGCCCTTCAATTTGCGTGCCGCGTTGATACCCGCAATAAGCCCTTGAACGGCTGCTTCCTCATATCCCGACGAGCCGTTGAATTGACCTGCGCCGTAGAGCCCGTGAACTTCTTTAAACTCAAGTGTATGATAGAGCTGTGTGGGATCGATGCAATCGTATTCGATAGCGTATGCAGGGCGCATAAAGACTGCGTTTTCCAGTCCTTTGATAGTATGTATAAAAGCTTTTTGGACGTCCTCGGGGAGCGACGAGCTCATACCTTGAACGTATATTTCTTTTGTATTTTCGCCCATCGGTTCAAGGAAAAGCTGATGGCGTTCTTTGTCGGCAAATCGAACTATTTTATCCTCGATACTTGGGCAATAGCGTGGCCCCGTACCTTTTATCATGCCTGAATAGAGCGGTGAACGATGGAGGTTTTCGCGGATAACGCGGTGCGTTTCCGCATTGGTATAGCCGACGTAGCAAACGGACTTGTTTTCGAGTTCATACTCGTTTGTGAACGAGACGGGAACGCTGTCGCCATATTGAACGTCGAGCTTGGAATAGTCGATGCTATCCGCGTGGATACGCGCGGGGGTGCCCGTTTTGAATCGAGCGATCTTTATTCCCAACTCCAAAAGCGATTTTGTGAGTTCCGTTGCGGCGAGTGTATTATCGGGGCCGGCATCATATGCAGCTTCACCGACGATTATTCTGCCTGCGAGCGATGTGCCTGTACAGATTATTGCCGCTTTGACCTCGTAGAACGCGCCAAAGCGAGTTAAAACACCTATTACGTTATTATTTTCATCAACGCGCACCTCTGTGACCTCCGCTTGTACGACGGTGAGGTTTTCGGTATTTTCAACGGCGCGTTTCATATAGTCGTGATATTTGCGGCGGTCTTCCTGCATTCGAAGTGAATGGACGGCAGGGCCTTTGCTTTCGTTGAGCATACGGCTTTGGAGCATTGCGTAGTCTGCGGCTTTACCCATTTCGCCGCCGAGCGAATTCAGTTCAAAGACGAGATGTCCTTTTCCTGTGCCTCCAATAGACGGATTACACGGCATATTGCCGAGCAAGTCCATTGTCAAAGTGAACATTACTGTTTTTACACCGAGTCGCGCACAAGCGAGGGATGCCTCGATGCCTGCGTGCCCCGCACCGATGACAGCGACATCAGTGCCTGTTACTTTATATTCAGTCATATATTCTCCATATCGTTGCAGATCTGCAACAAAATTTTGCGGTTATTTATAGAATTTCGTGGTTGATCAAATACCTTTTGAGATGCGATCCAAAAATTCGGCGAGCGGTTTTTGGGAGCGTTTGCTGACTCTGCACAAAAGGAAACAAAGCGCCATTGCACCGCAAACGATACCGAGCGCGAGATAACGCTGTCTATCGACGATGCCTTGCGAGAAGCCGAACGCCAAAACTGCGATTATTATTGCGGCGACATAGTCGCTTTTGCGTTTTTTGAAAGTGCCGACGATCTGGCTGCCCGTATCGGTTTCGAGAAGCTCGCCATAGAAGACTGTTGCGAACGTATTGCGCATCGCGGGTGCTTTATGTATCAAGCTGACCTTGTTGCCGGAGCGCTTGCCCATAAACACGAGGTCCATAACTTCGTCGCAACCTGCATAGAACGCTTCACCGGTCATATAATCCCATCTGCGTTTGAGCTCATCGAGCGAAATATCACACGGTATTGTAACTTTTCCCATCATTTTCTTCCTTTTTTATTGACAAGTTTATGTTATCGGTATAAACTATCTACATAATATCCTTTTGAGGTGGGACACGATGCAAAACAGCGCTGCCGATTATTATTCGTTAGATAAATATTTAAAGACCACCTTTGGAACAAAGGTATACAAGTTATCGCTAAACGGCGGAATGACTTGTCCCAACCGCGATGGCACACTTGGTCAGCGCGGCTGCATATTTTGCAGTGCGGGCGGTTCGGGTGAGTTTGCTGCGCCGTTTGATCCCGACGTCAACGCGCAAATAGAACGTGCGAAAGCGTACATATCGAAAAAATACAATGCTGACAAATTTATCGCCTATTTTCAGGCGTTTACGAACACTTATGCGCCCGTTGAATATCTCGAAAAATTGTACTATCCCGCAATAGAGCGCGACGATATCGTTGCGCTGTCGATCGCGACACGTCCCGACTGTTTGCCGCCCGACGTTGTTGAACTATTATCGAAGCTGAACAAGCTAAAGCCCGTTTGGGTAGAGCTTGGATTGCAGACGATACACCCCGACTCTGCTCACTACATCAGGCGCGGATATCCGCTCGAGGTATACGATGATGCGATGAAAAAGCTGCGAGGAACCGTTGATCAGATAATAACTCACGTTATTCTCGGACTGCCGAACGAAACGCGTGAAGATATGCTAAAGACGGTACGATACGTTGCGGCGAGTGGCGCGACGGGGATCAAGCTCCAACTCCTTCACGTTATCGAGAACACCGATCTCGCGCGCGATTACCGCGACGGTATGTTCAAAACACTCGAGATGGACGAATATATCGACCTGCTTTGTGACTGCGTTGAGGCGTTGCCGCGCGATATGGTTATCCATCGATTGACGGGCGATGGACCGAAAAAGTCGCTGATCGCGCCGCTTTGGAGCGCATCAAAGCATACGGTTATGAATACGCTTATTAAAACTATGGTCGAGCGCGATATCCACCAAGGCTCTCGTTGATGCGATCATTATATGTCTTTGGAAACTTTTATATTATTTTTTCCGACGAGGTATTCGTTACTTCGTCGGAATTTTTTATTGATCTGTTATCTGTTGTTTAAGTTCTATCAATGCGATAGCCGCTAAATTATTTGAAAGAGAAAGTGTTGATCGCGTCTGTAAAAACGGGAAGTCTTGTTTCGAACGCTGATGTTTCCGTTGTATAGGTGAGTATGTATATTCTGTTCATGTTGAACACCATTGCTTGTCCGAATTTATAATCTTTATCGGTGACCTTTGCGGTGTATTCAACGTAATATCCGTCGATACCGCCCATTTTGATCTCTTCTTCTTTCGTTACGGCGAGATCGGCAAACGCGCTTTTCAAGCTTTCAAGGTGTTTTTCCCAATATTCCTTTTCGGTGGTTATTGCTTTGGGATCGTATTGAAAGTCTGTGCCGGAGATGCTCGATGTGCTGACACCGTTAACTTGGTCGTAATCCGACAAAATGGAGATCATACCGTCGTTGCGGTCGATAGTCCAAACGCCGTCGCTCGGGTAGAAGAAGTAGTAGGAAATGACATCGTTTGTAGCTGTGAGCTTTCCTTCAGGTGCGTTATAGGGGTTTTCATCAATTGAATTTGAGCAAGCGACCATGCTGACGAGCATCACTGCCGCGAGTATCAAAAGTAATAATCTTTTCATTTTAATGTTGTCCTTTTCTTTTTGGTTTTATAAAATCAGTCCGTCAACAGGCAAGTCTGCGCCTGTGATGTACGAGCTTTTTTCGTTTATAAGGAACGCGATGACCTCCGCGACCTCGTTCGGCGTTCCGATTCGTCCGAGCGCGGTCTTGTCTAAAAACTCGCGTTTATCCGCATCGCAAAGCCCCGCGTTCATATCGGTGTCGATCAGTCCGGGAGAGATCGAATTTACTCTGACTCCGCTCGGTCCAACCTCTTTTGCGAGCGCCTTTGTGAACGTTATCAGCGCGCCTTTTGAGGTTGAATAGTCTACCTCATACGATCCGCCGAGTCGTCCCCAGATCGAGGATACGTTCACTATCGAGCCGCGCTTCGCGTTTATCATATACGGTACTACCGCTCTTGCGCAGTTGAGTGCGCCAAACAGGTTGACCTCATAAAGCTTTCGCACATCGTCTGCGCTGACGTCTTGGAACATTCCGTATAGGTCGATGCCCGCATTGTTGACGAGCCCGTCGATCGCTCCGAAGCGTTCATATACTTCTTTTATTGCGGCGGTGACGCTTTCACGGTCGCTGACGTCGATCTTCATTCCGACTACACCTGTTTCACGCTCCAATGCCGCGGCACGTTCATCGCTTTTCAGGTAGAAAAACGCGACGTTCATTTCTTTTGAGAACAGACGGACACAAGCTTCTCCGATCCCGCGAGTGCCGCCTGTTATTATAATCGTTTTTTTCATTTCAACGTTCATCAATTTAAAATCGTTAATCTACTTCCATGAGGATAGTGATTATCATCGGTTTACGTTTTGTCTTCGAATAGAGGTAGGATGAAAGCGCATCCTTCAAGGCGGCTTTTATCGATTCGATGTTGTTCGCTCTGTTATCGAGGCGATCGGTCAAATGCTTTTCGACAAACACTCTGACGTCTGATATCAATGCGTCTGATTCTTTTTCATAGACGAATCCCTTCGTCATAATTTCGGGCTCGCCGAGGATATATCTGCCGAGTCGCTCGATGGAAGCGGCAACGATAACGAGTCCGTCTTCGGCGAGTCGTTTTCTGTCTCGCAACACCGAGATACCAACCTCGCCGACACCGTTTCCGTCCACAAGCACCGTGTTCGTCTGGATCATCCCTGCCGTACTCATTTTCGTTTTGGTCAGCTCGATTATTTTACCGACCTCGCTTATGAGCACGTTATTTTCTTTCATACCCATTTCGATCGCAAGTTCTGCGTGTTTTTTGAGGTGACGGTATTCACCGTGGACAGGGATGAAGAATTTCGGCTTAAGAAGAGAATGCATTATTTTCAATTCTTCGCGGCAAGCGTGTCCTGAAACGTGAACCTCGTCTACGTCGTCGTTGACGATCTGCGCGCCGCGTTTCATAAGCTCGTTGATGATGTTATAGACGAATTTCTCGTTACCCGGAATGGGTGAGGACGAGAGGATTATGAGGTCATTTTCGTCAACGGTAACTTGGTTGTGGTCGCCGAACGCCATTCTATATAGCGCGCTCATCGGTTCGCCTTGGCTTCCCGTTGTGATAAGCGTTATTTGGGACGGTTTATATCGTTTGCACTCCGTAACGTCGATTATAACTCCGTCGGGTACGTTGAGGTATCCGAGTCGCAATGCGGCTTTAACGATGTTTTGCATACTTCTTCCTGTTATAGCCACTTTACGTCCGTGCGCGATGCTCGCATTGATTATTTGCGAAACACGATGCACATTTGTTGAAAAAGTTGCAATTATGACACGTTTTTCGCAGTTATAGAATATTCTGTCAAAGAAGGAACTTACAACCGATTCAGACGGTGTGAAGCCGGGGCGTTCAACGTTCGTTGATTCCAAAAGAAGCGCCAACACTCCTTTTGAGCCGAGGCGTGCGAGTCGAGCGAGGTCGATCGGGTTGCCTTCGGGAGGGGTGAGGTCTATCTTAAAGTCGCCGCTGTGAACAACGAGCCCGAGCGGTGTCGTTATCGCGAGCGCGGCGGCGTCGGGAATACTGTGGTTTACTGTGATGAATTCGATCGAGAAGCAACCGAGCTTTATCGTGCTGCCGAGCGGCACCTCTACAAGCTCACATTTACGCTTCAAGCCATGTTCTTCAAGCTTGTTTTCAAGGATGCCAAGCGTTAGTGTCGTTCCATAGACGGGGATGTTTATCGTTTTTAGAAAATATGGAACTGCACCGATATGGTCCTCGTGTCCGTGGGTAAGTATCAAGCCTCTGATCTTATCGGCGTTGCGTTCGAGATAGGTAAAATCCGGGATAACGAGATCGACCCCGAGCATATTATCATCCGGAAAAGAAACGCCGCAATCGATTACGATTATGTCGTCCTCGTATTCAAAAACGGTTATATTTTTTCCGATCTGGTTAAGTCCACCGAGCGATATTATCTTCAGTTTTGATTTTTCTTTTTCTGCCATTTCTTTCTCCAAAATTTATATTAAAGTAAAAAACATCTATACAAAATTATATACACAAACAATTCACTATTATGCATTATACCCCTATTTTCTTTTTATGTCAATAGAATTATTGGAAGCAAAGTTTATACAAAAACAGCTTTTTTGGGTTTTTGTTGTTGACATCACAAAAAAATATGTTATAATGATGATGTATTATTATTTCAATTATTATACGTTATTGTTTTGATATATTTGAAGCGGCGAAAAGTGTTGATTTTCCTATATTTTTAACGCGTTTGACCGAATACTTATCGGCGCTTTGGTTTGTGTCGCCGTTTTGCGATGCTCTGATTTTTGAAAGGGAATTTTTATGGATAAATTTGTTGTCAACGGTGGCACTCCGCTACGCGGTGTCATCGAAGTCGGAGGAATGAAAAACTCCGCGCTCGGAATATTGTTCGGAACTATTTTGACGAACGATATTTGTATAATTGAAAACCTACCGCCTGTCAGCGATATCGTCAATTCGTTGAAGATACTCGAAGCGTGCGGCGCTAAAATAAAGATGCTCAGCCGTACCTCCGCTGAGATAGACACAAGAGCCGTTCAACCATGCAGAGCACCCTATGAGATGGCGAGAAAAATGCGCGCATCCTACTATGTGCTCGGTGCGGAGCTTGGCAGATTCGGAAAAACCAAATCTGCTTATCCGGGAGGCTGTGACTTTGGCGTTCGTCCTATCGACCGACACATAAAAGGCTTCGAGGCATTGGGTGCTGACGTTGAGATCGTCGAGGGCTGTGTTTGTGCAGAGGCGAAAGAGGGCTCGCTCAGAGGCGCGTCTATCTTTATGGATGATATCTCGGTTGGTGCAACAATAAATATTATGCTTGCGGCAGTGCGTGCGAGAGGGACAACGATAATCGACAACGCGGCGAGAGAACCGCACGTCGTTGACCTTGCGAACTTCCTCAATGCTTGTGGTGCGAATATCAGCGGCGCAGGTACTGATGTTATAAAGATCAAGGGCGTTTCTCGTCTTTTCGGTACTTCATACGCTATTATCCCCGATATGATCGAAGCGGGTACATATATGATGGCGGCTGCCGTTAACGATGGAAGCTGCGTTGAGATCAGAAACGTTATCCCGAAACACCTTGAGTCTATAACGGCGAAGCTTGTTGAGATGGGTGTTGAGATCAAAGAAGACGAGGACAGTCTCATCGTTGAGAAAAACGGAAGACTCAGTAAGGTCAACGTAAAAACTCTTCCTTACCCCGGATTCCCTACGGATATGCAACCGCAAATGTGTGCGCTTCAAGTAATCGCGCAGGGTACGAGTATGCTTACCGAGGGCGTTTGGGATAACAGATTCAGATATACCGAAGAGTTGCTTCGTATGGGTGCGCAGATCTCTGTTGACGGAAGAACGGCAACTATCGTTGGCGTAGATCATCTTAATGCGGCGCGTGTAAAGGCGACAGACCTTCGCGCAGGCGTGGCTATGATAATTGCGGCGCTTGGTGCTGACGGCAGAAGCGAGATATATGATATACACCACATTGAACGCGGATACGAGGATATCGTTGAGAAGCTCCGCGCGGTCGGTGCAAGCATCAGTCGTGAAACTATAACGGACCAAGAAGAAAAAGTAACAAAAGCAATATAAATTTTTAAAATATAAGGATGGGAAAGAAAATGGCAAAAAAAGACAAAAAGCCCGGTCTTGGCGCTGAATTCAAAAAGTTTATTGCAAGAGGCAACGTGCTTGATATGGCTGTCGGTGTTATCGTCGGCGGTGCGTTCGGTAATATCGTTACCTCGCTCGTAAATGATATCATAATGCCTCCGATCGGTCTTCTTTTAGGTAAGGTCAACTTTGAAGACCTCAAGATCGTTCTTAAAGAAGCAGTAATGGAAGGCGAAGAGATCATCTCGAAAGCTGTTACCATTAATTATGGTAAATTCATTCAACTCATTCTCAATTTCTTGATCGTTGCGTTCTGCGTATTTATGGTCGTTAAAATGGTTGGTAAAATGCGCGAAAAGGCTGAAGCTAAGAAGAAAGCTGAGGAAGCAGCAAAAGCGGCTGAGGAAGCAGCAAAGAAAGCAGCTGAAGAAGCAGCTAAGCCGAAGGAACTCACAGTTGACGAAAAGATCTTGGCGGCTCTCACAGAGATCAGCGCTAAGCTTGACAAGTAATATATGTACTACATAGGTATCGACGGCGGCGGTTCAAAGACCGCCGTTCGTATTACAAATAAATCAAAAGAAACATTGGCAGAGGTTACGGCGAACGGATGTAACCCGTCGTATATTGGTGTTGAGCCCGCGTTGGACATCATTGAAACCGCGGTTAGAGAGGTGTGTCAAAAAGCGGGTGTTCCGTATAGCGAGGTCAGGGCTGTGTTCGGCGGAATCGCGGGTTGCGTTACCCACAATTTTTCGCCTGAGTGCAAGGAACGGCTCGGAAGACTTTTGCCAAATGCAAAAATAGATATCGTTAACGACTCAATGTTGTTGTTTGTCAACTTCAGCGGTGACGACGGTGCGGTCATGATATGCGGTACTGGCTCTATTTGCTTCGTCCTGAAGGATGGAGAGCTGAGTCGTGTTGGCGGATACGGTACGCTTGACGGCGGTGGCAGTGGCTACGAGATCGGAAAAGCGGCGCTCCATTATGCGCTCAAGGCGGCGGACGGCAGACGAGAGAAAACCATTTTGACCGAGCTTATCGATGAAAAGGACGGAAGAAGCGTTGTTGACGTTGTCAGCGAGATGTCGCTCGATGAGATCCGTGGAATCGGTCAATATGCACCGCTTGTATTCAAAGCGCACGAGCTTGGTGATAAGGTCGCAACGGCGATACTCGAGGATTGTTTCGAGTTCCTTTCCGAATACGTTGTTGTTGCGAGCAAGCGTTTTGACGGTGAATTCGAGCTTGTGCTTGGCGGTGGAATATTCAAAGACCCCGTTGCCGTTGAAATGTTCAAGAAAAAATGCAAAGTACCTGTGAAGATAGTTGTAGCGGACGAGCCTGTCAGTTGCGCGATACGCTCGGCTATTGATGGTAACCCGACACAGAAGATACTCTGATGAAAGGACGAAAACGACAAATGAAGCGCATATTATGGTTTGTATTAATATTGATAGTTATCGCCTTGTTCGTCAGTGGTTGCACGATCAACGTTGATTCGGAGGGACTTGAATCGTTGATAAACGATTATAATAATCTTGCGGGAAATATTTCGGCAACGCAGACAGATGAATCGGCTTTGTTTAACATTTCGGAATCAGGGATGTACGGAAGCAAAGAGGAAGTTGCGTTGTATATATATACATACGGCAAATTACCGCAAAACTATGTTACCAAAGAGGCGGCGAAGCTGCTCGGTTGGAGCGACGGTGCGCTTGACGATATAGTGCCGAACATGTGTATCGGCGGCGATCGATTTGATAACGCGGACGAGCTGTTGCCGACGAAGGTTGGACGTGAGTATTTCGTTTGCGACGTTAATACTCTCGAATCGCATAGCCGTGGTTCCGAACGAATCGTGTTCTCGAACGACGGGTTGGTGTTCTATTCATGCGACAACTGTGAAAGTTTCGTTAGAGTGTACCCGGAGACAATAGAAGAGTAAAGCTAAATGAGGGGTGCTTTTTTGAAAGCACCCCTCGCTTGTTAGCTGACGCACCTTTCTTCCGAGAACCCCTTTTACTGAGAACCCCTTTTTTCGAAAATAAGGGCACACTGTTTGCAAAGCAAACAGTGTTGGACAGACTCTCCCCAAAAAACTCAATATTCCGTGAGACTTGTCGAGTGTTGTAACAGCTACAACGCCAAAGAATTAAAAGTTTTACTCGATTTTTTTCTAAAAAATCGCGGGGACGTGGGGCAGCGCCCCCGAGAAGTGACATCATACTCGCAAACATTCTCTGCGCCACAGACAAACACCCGTCTTGATACGTTTCGGCTTTGCAACGATATTCAGATAAGGCGTCGCCTTATGGCGACCATTCTTCACGAATTTAAAAAGACGGCGGAAGCCGTCTTTTCAAAGGTTGTGCGGGTGGAGGGCGAATCCCTCCGAAAAGTGTTTTCATATCAAAAGAAAAACTTATATATACTATTGAAAGCGAGGCGGCTTCATAGTATAATAAAAGAAAAAACACCGTTTTGCGGTGCGGAGATAGATGTGAGAAAAGAAGATTTAATTGAGTTGTTTGAAAAGATGTTTCCGTTTTGGAGCAATATGAGTGAGTCGGATAGGGAAATGTTCGTCCTCTCTTCGAGTTGTGTTAGCTTCGAGAAAGGCACGAATATCCACGATGGTGACGAATGCACCGGTGTGATCCTCGTTAAAAAAGGGAGTCTGAGAATATACATATTGTCCGAAGATGGCAAGGAGATAACGCTTTATCGGCTTTTTGCAGGTGATATGTGTATGCTTTCCGCTTCTTGCGTGCTTCAATCGATCACGTTTGACGTCTTCGTCGATTCGGAGGAGAACAGCGAATGTGTTGTCGTTAGCGGAAGCGCGTTCAATTCTCTCACCCAAAAGATGCCCGAAGCTAAAATATTTGCGCTTGAGATGGCGCTCGGTCGGTTTTCGGACGTTATGTGGGTAATGCAACAAATATTGTTTATGAGCATGGACAAACGGCTCGCGATCTTTCTGCTCGACGAATCGTCAAAGCTTGGCTCGGATACGATAAAATTAACACACGAGCAGATCGCCAAATATATGGGATCTGCCCGCGAGGTCGTTAGTCGGATGTTGAAATATTTTGTTTCCGAGGGGATCATCACCTCGTCACGAAGCGATGGTATAAAGATCCTCGACAAATCGAGGCTTCGCGCTTTAGCCCTCTAATAGCGCGAGAAGCTGTGCTTTTGGACGTGCGCCCGTCACTCTGTTTACCTCGTCGCCGTTTTTCAACACGACGATCGTCGGGATGCTGAATACAGCAAATCTTTCGGCGAGCTCGGGCTCTTCGTCAACGTTCACTTTGCCGACGATTATATCGCCACGCTCTTCGGCGATCTCATCGACGATAGGGCCTACCATACGGCAAGGACCGCACCAATCAGCGTAGAAATCGATGAGCACGGGAACGTCGCTGTTTATGATGGAATCGAAATTGTTGTTGTTTATTTTTTGTACTGACATTGTTTTGTCTCCTTTTTCTTTTTTTCAAATGTATTATATCATATTATTATTGAACTTTCTGTGATTTAATCACAAAAACACGTTGTCCGAGCAATTTTTGGTTGCTCGGACGATTTTATTTTATTAAAGAACTTATCCGTTGAATGCGTTTACAAGATCAGAGTCGGTCGATTTCGTTATTGAAATAAGGATAGAGTTTTTTCTGATGTGGTTGGAGGTTTTATAGTCCTCGATAAGCGAGATGAGAGTGTTTCCTCTCGCATCGTTGAATATCGTCTCAACGTCAGAAGCTTTTTCAAGCTCAATTACAGCGGCGATAGATAAAGTTTCAACTCCCATATCGGCAGAGAGAGTTTTTTTGAAATAGTGGACGTTATATTTTATTCCGAGTCCGTCAAGCTCGCGGCTGATCGTCGTTATTATTTCTTCCTCGCCAACGGGGAAATAGTAGGTATATCCATTGTTCTCAAATCCGCGTCGGATAGTGTCGAAGCTGCCTCCACAGCTGACGAGCGAGATCGCCAAAACGGCTATCATAAGTATTGCAAAAATTCGTTTCATTTTTCTTCTCCTTAAACTAAAATATCGCCGATGAGGTCTATTCCAAACGCCAACAGCACGTTTCTGACGACAAAATATATCCCCCAAAGCGCCAAAAATATATATATTTGTTTCGGTGTCAGCAAGATCTTGCGTTCGCCGCCTTTTATCAGATGCTTGATCATCAACACCTCATACACTGCGAGCGCCAAGGCGGAAAGCGGAACTATTGGGTTATATTTGAACGCATCGATAACGTCGAAACGCAACAACGCCGAGAGCGCCCGTGTGCCACCGCACGCGGGACAATATAGCCCGAGCTTCAAAAGCGCACATTCTCCGATCGGGATCAACTTTGCCAACGCTATGTAAAACGGAAACAGAATCACGCCGAGCGCAAGTACTGCGTTTATAGACAGAAATATTATCCATTGTGATTTCCGCGAAAAAGTCACTTCTTTGCCTCCGCTTCTTGTTCTTTTTTATAGTATAACATATCTGTTCGTATAATTCAACAATATTTTTTTGAAAAAACCGCAAAGCACTTGCAATCATGAAGCTAATATGTTACTATATTTATATTAAGGATAAGGAGGCTATTTTTATGGATGATAGAAATCTTCAAAACGAAAATCCGATCCCCGAATCGCCCGAAACGGTTGAAAACGATGCAGTTGAGGCTGAAGCAGTTGAGACTGAAGCGGTTGAGGCTGAAGCGGTTGAGGCTGAGGTCGTGGACACTACGGCTATGCCCAGAATAGATTTTGTTTCCGCTCCCGATGAGCAACCCGCGGTCGTAGTTGTGGAAAAACCGAAGAAAAAGAACGGGCTTGCGGTTGCATCAATGGTATGCGGTATCATCGGCGCCGTTTTTGGATTGCTCGGTATGTGTGGGGCTTGTTGTTGCTGTTGGCCTGTTACCGTGATCGTGAGCATCGTTGCCATCGTTCTTGCAATTGTTGACAGAGTGCAAAGGAAGACGTTTTGCGGTATGACTATTGCAGGTCTCATTTGCGGAATTATAGGAATAGTTGCGCCGATCGTTATTATCATAATTCAATTTTTCTTTACCTATGCCGGCAATTATGATGTCTTTATGGAAGAATTTTGGGAAGCTTACTACGAATCATACGAACAATTTCAATAAACAATAAAAGGTGAAAAGATAATGAAAAAATTTCCGATAGGACTCCAACTCTATTCTGTGCGTGATGAGTTGGCAGCTGATTTTGAAGGCACATTAAAAGCAGTTAAAGAAATGGGATATGACGGTGTTGAGTTTGCGGGACTTTATGGACTCAGCGCGGACGAAGTGCGTTCGCTTTGCGAAAAGCACGGACTCGTTCCCGTATCGGCACACGTTCCGTATGCAGATATAGTTGCTGATGCTGATGGAATTATCAATACATACAAAGCTATTGGCTGTAAGTATATCGTTATTCCTTATCTCACTCCCGAATATAGACCGGGTGAGCCGCTCTTCAACGAAGTTATCGAAACTGCAAAAAGCTTTGGCGCGAAAGCGACAGAGAACGGCGTGACACTCCTTTATCACAACCACGACTTCGAGTTTGTGAAGCTTGACGGCGAGTATGCGCTCGATATCCTCTATAACGAAGTACCCGCAACAGCGCTCCAAACGGAGCTTGATATGTGTTGGGTAAACGTTGGCGGTGAAAAGCCCGACGATTATTTGCGTAAATACGCAGGTCGCGCTCCCGTCGTTCACCTCAAGGACTTCGTTGGTGGAAAGAGCGAGAATATGTATGCGCTCATCGGCATCGACGAGGGTGAAAAGAAGGAAACAGGTGGAAAATTCGAGTTCCGTCCGTGCGGAAGCGGTGTTCAAGACTTTGGCGCTATTCTCGAGGCGGCTGAATTTTCGGGCGCTGAATGGGTGGTTGTTGAGCAAGATAACCCGAGCATGGGTAAAACTCCGCTCGAATGCGCGAAGATGAGCATTGAACATATCTCATCGTTGATGGCATAAATTTTATAATTTTCAAACTAAAAGACGGCTACTGCCGTCTTTTTTAATGGAAATTTTCCCGTTGGGAAAATTAGAAAAGCGAGAAAGGGTGCGCCATCAGGCGCACATCTTGACTGCAACATATGCAAATGGGCAACATATCGAGATGGGACTTTATCTGTGGCGCAAATATTATTCGTGGGTTTGATGTTGCTTCTTTGGGGCGCTGCCCCATACCCCGCAACCTTTGAAAAGGTTGACCAAACTTTAAATTCTTTGGTGATGTAGCTGTTTCAACACCCGAAACGCCTCACGAAACACTGAGTTTTTTGTGGAAGCTTGTCCTACACTATTTTTCAAATATTGTGCTCTTATTTTGAAAAAGAGTTTTCATAAAAAATTGTACCCCCTTTTCGGAAAAAGGGGGTAGTTTTTATTTATTGAGATATTTAACAGCAAGTTCTTCGTAACGAGCTTTATACTCGGGGTTATCTTCCTTCATCGCACGCAACGATTCATGAAGATTCATATTGTGGCGGTAAGTATCGATAACGCAACCGGCGATATTCGAGCAGTGGTCGGACGTACGTTCGAGGTTTGTGAGGATATCGGACCAAACGAATCCCGTTTCGATGCTGCATTGAGATTGCTGAACGCGTTCTGTGTGGCTCATTCTCATCATAAACTTCAATCTGTCGATGATCTGCTCCAGCGGTTCAACACCCATCGCCTTTTCGAGATCGTTATCAATAAACGCCTCGAACGAAAGATCGAGTATCTCCTCGGTCGCATCGGCAAGGTTTTTCAGCTCAGCAAGCGCGGCATCGGAGAACGAGAGTTGTTTTTCTTGCATCTCCTCGGCGGAATCGATCAAGTTTACCGCATGGTCGGAAATACGCTCATAGTCACCGATAACGTGCAAAAGCTTTGCTGCTTTTCTGCTCTCACTGTTGCTGATCTGCAACGCGCTGAGCTTAACGAGATACGTTCCGATGATATCTTCAAAGTGGTCGGTTTTATCTTCCGCCTCGCGAACCTCTCTTGCCAGCTCGGGGTCATATTCGGTCAAGCATTTTATCGAGTTTTTGAGCGATTCAACGGCAAGCCCTGCCATGTCGATCGCAAAAACGCTACAACGCTCGAGCGCAACTGCGGGAGTCGCGAGGAGACGATCGTCGAGCTCCGCGATAGTATCGGGTTTTTTCGTTTCGGGGACGATCTTGTATGCGAGCTTCTCAAGAAGCGAAGACATCGGGAAAAGTATTATCGTACAACCAAGGTTGAACAACGAGTGGACGATAGCGATGCCGAAATGTGTTGCCGACTCGTCGAACAATGCGGGGGCAAGCAACATATCGACTGCGGAGAATGCAGCTAACCAAGCTACCGTACCGATAATATTAAACGAAAGGTGAACGAGCGCCGCACGTTTTGCGTTGCGGTTAGTACCGAACGACGAAAGCACCGCGGTAATACAAGTACCGATGTTCTGACCCATGATGATCGGAACAGCCGCGCCGTAGGAGACAGCTCCCGTGCTCGAAAGTGCTTGAAGGATACCAACAGAAGCGGAACTCGATTGAATTATCGCGGTCAAGATCGCGCCGACGATAACACCGAGGATCGGATTCTTGAACGCAAGAAAAAGATTTTGGAACGCCGGAACGTCAGCAAGTCCTGCTACCGCACCGCTCATCGTGTCCATACCGAACATCAAAACGGCAAATCCGAGCAAAATAGTACCCGTATCTTTTTTCTTGTTCCCCTTCATAAACATAAAGAAGACTATACCAATAAGCGCAAGTATCGGTGTGAACGACGTTGGCTTCAACAGCTTCACGAACACGTTGCCGCTGTCGATGCCGCCAAGGCTGAGTATCCAAGCGGTAACTGTCGTACCGATGTTTGCACCCATAATAACGTTGATCGCCTGTTTCAAGGTCATAAGACCCGAGTTAACAAATCCGACGACCATGACTGTCGTTGCCGACGAGCTTTGGACAACAGCGGTAATCCCCAATCCTGTCAAAAGACCTACAAATCTGTTAGTCGTCAATTTGCTGAGCAGAAGCTGAAGCTTTGAGCCTGCTCTGCGCTCGAGCGCCATTCCCATAAGGTTCATACCAAAGAGGAACAAGCACAGACCACCGACGAGCGTCAATATGTCAAAAATATCCATAATTCTCTCCTCAAAGAGTGGTTTCGGCAAAAACAAGCGGTGAAAATTCAAAAACCGCAAGTTCGATATTCGCCAAATACATTATAACACATAATTTAATAAAATACAACAAATTTTTACATTTAGTAAATATGTTTAGTGGATTATTATTCCATTCTGTAACCAACGCCAAGTTCATTTTGGATATAGTTGTTCTCGCCGGGCTTCGAACCGAATTTTTTTCGTATATTTGCCATATT
>JAZRTU010000169.1:0-8319 GCA_045652185.1 Eubacteriales bacterium
CATCTGCTGCTGTGTAAGCTGCGAATTCGTCAGCGAACAACCAACCTGTACCGTCTTTACCGAGAGCTACGCGGATACCTGTGAGGCCTTTAGCGTATTTAGCAAGCTCGAGTGTGTACGGATAGATACCGTCAGCTACTGTTCCGTCTTCGCCGAAGGCGTCAGCGGAGATGTAACCTGTACCGAGGTAGAAGTAGTTTTCACCGTCTGTTGTACCATAGTATTGAACTTCAGTACCGCGGGAGATACCCCATTCCATCTTTTGTCTAACTTGGATTTCAACAGCATAAACATCAGCCGGAGCTTTGAACTTAAAGTCGATGAGATAAGAATATTTGCCGATAAATCCGGGGTTCTCGCCCTTAGGAGGATTGTTGTCTGTGTTCAAAACGCCATCGATGAGGGAGTTGCCGGAGTTATCGGGCCAACCTGCATCGGGAGCGTCAATGTATGTGTAGGAATCTGTTTCCACTTTAACGATCTCTTTATTTGTGAGGTCGATGTCGCCGAGTTCAAGACCGCCTTCAACATAAGGCATATCTGTTACGTCGTTAACGAGGATGCAGGATTGGAAACGATCGGAGATTTGAGAAAGCTCAAGGTTAACGTTTACGAGAGATGCTTTCATACCAACTTCGAGTCCTGCGATAGCAGAGTAAGAAGCAAGAACTTCAGGTGTTTGGCAGTTCGGATAATCAGCATATGAATCATATTTGCCGGGGTTATTAGCTACGAGTGACGGCCAGTCATTACCTGTGTCGATAATGTAAATGAATCCGCCTTCGGGGATCTCACCGGGAGCTGTAGCTGTTCCGCCTGTGCTTACAAGGTTTGTGATCTCATATACACCTGCTACGTCTGTAGGAGCAAATGTAACGATCCATCTCCACATATATGTTTCTTGCAACAATGCGGGATCAGAGATGATAACTGCTGTACCTTCGCCGCAGTGCCACGGGTCGTTCTTGAATTTTCCGTAAGGAGAATAGTTGATTACGTCGTTGATTGCGTTAACATAGAGGTTAACGGGATCGTTTGCCAATTCATAAACTGTAAGTTCAGAAATGAACATCCAGCCGCCTTTTACAAGGCGTACTTCTACGTATTGTGCGGAAACGTTTGTCGCTTTAGCGATGTCTGTTGTGATCTCTTCTGTAGAGTCAACAGCTACCGTTGTGCCGAGAGAAGTCCATGTTTCGCCGTCTTCGGAAACGAGGAACTCTACTGTAAGTCCATCAGCGCTGATACCGCTACCGAGTTTGCCTGTACCTGCTGTAACTTCGATGAGGCTGATGTTTTTAACTTCGCCGAGGTCGAGTCTGATCCAGCTATAGCCGTTTTCAACATAGTCGGGAGTACCGTTGCCGTTGAAGCCTGCCCATGCAGCGTCTGTGTAAACTTCTTCTGTGGGAAGTTTAACTCCATCTGTCAAAGAAACGCCGTCTTCATCGGGATAAGTGATCGGGGAATTTTCATCCCAAGTATATGATGAATTTTGACGGAAGAGGTTGGACAATGTGTATGTCTTACCAACGGAGATAACTTCGCCAACTTTAGCGGGCTCAATAACTGTGGATTCTTCTTCTGAAACTTCTTCGTCGGAAACCTCTGTGGATTCCTCGTCAGATGTTTCTATGGATGTTTCTGTAGATGTTTCTGTGGAAACTACGTCAGATGTAGCTTTGGACTCTTCTGTGCCACCGCAAGATACGAGCACGAGAGAAAGCATCAAAACCACTGCGAGAACTAATGCAATCTTTTTCATTTTGTTTTTCTCCTTTAATGTTTGTTTTTTTTTGAAAACGTCTTATTATAACTCTTTTTTTCCTATAAGTCAAGAGTTTTTCTGCATATATTTCAATCTATAGGTTTAGCCCTTTTCTCGGCAATCAGGAATATTTCAACACAAATAAAACCGAGGCGCACATCCTCGCGGAGTACGCCTCGAAAAAGCTTCATTTATTCAGATAATATCTTATCTTGCTTTTTTTACTGCAACAACTGTTCCTGCCATAGCAACGAGAGCGATGAGCGCGAAGATCATAGCGGAGTCGCCTGTGTCGGGAGCTTCTACAGGTTCAGAATATACTGTGTAGTTAGCTGTTGTTGTCCAAGGTTCTGCGTCTTTAACGTAAACGATGCTGTGAAGAGCTGCGTATTCGCCACCGAGTCTACCTGCTTCAAGTCCTTCGGGAATTGTTTCGAATTTTTGTTCCCAAACAACTTCTTCACCCTTCAAAACTTGGATGGATTGAACTGTAATTTGACCGGAAGCTTGGCCCCATGCGCCGATGCAGCTATAGAATACTGTTTCGAATGTTTCACCTGTGGTGAACTTCATATCTGTACCTTGACCCATTTCTTGGTCAGCTGTTACTGCGAACATATCGCCCCAAGTTGTGCCATAGTAGAAGTTAACGAAGCAAGAACCGCCTGCGGGGTTAACGTTTTTGAAAGCTGCTGTAGCTCTCATTGTGTATTCTGTATTGGGCTCGAGGATGTCTGTGGGGATGTTCATAACAACGGATGCATTATCAGCGTCATAGATGAACGAACCGCCTGCAGCGTAATCGGGAGCGGAAACTGTGAGAGCGTATGAGAATTTGTTGTCTACGATTCCGAGGTCAGCAAGTTTGATAGCGATCTCAACGGAGTAACCTTCGTCGAATTTGCAAGCTGCTGTGGAAGCGATCTTGTTTGTGCCATCGTTGTTAGCTCTGGATTCAACGATCTTTTCGCCGTCGAAGCCAAAATCAAACAATGCGGAACGTTCGGGAGTTGCGGGATCGTTATCGATCCAGAGACGTACGTTTGTGCAGTTTGTTTGAACTACTGCTTCACCTGCGGGAGCAGCAACTGCAGCGTCTGCTTGCTTTACAGCTACGTAGAGGGTATCACCAACTACTTTAACTGCGTAGTCATAAGAACGATTGAGTTTTTTGCCTGTTGTGTTTTGAACTGTGCCGTTTTCGGAAACGTCATCTGTAGCAGATACTGTTGTCCAAACTGTCCATTCGCTAACGTCGCCGTCTACTGTAATATCAGCAGCGAGTGCGGAAAGAGACACAACGGAAACGAGCATCAAAACTGCCAACAATGTTGCCAATGTCTTTTTCATTTTTTGATCCTTTCATTTGGTGATAACTACACCATTTTATTTTATTGTGTTAAGTATAATATATTTCGCAGTAATTGTCAACAACTTTTTTCGAACAATGCTAAAACAACAAAAAACGGCTCAGCTTTTTCTGCCGAGCCATTTTAAATTTACCTATTTATCTGTTTGATCCAATAGCTGAGTTGCATATTGATTCTCGTTTGTTCATCCTCGGTGCAAGATTCCGCTTTTTCGAGAATAAGCTTAACAATATCCTTAATAGCATCGGCTTTCGATTTCGTATACATCGAACCAACCTCGCACGGCACCCAGGTATTACTGTATGCGTTACAATCCTTGCTTACATCGGACAACTTCATAAAGTAATCGAGCATCAACTCGCTCGCCTCGCCGAACAGCTTATCGCAAGCGTCGCCGAGGATCTCCCTCTCGTCAAGTGAGCCGTCGAACGATGCTTTTGCGGCAACATACCAAAGCGGCCAACGGAGCACATAGGTCTCGACCGTGTTCGGCTCAAAGTATCCGTCAGTCGGGCCGTGGTCATAGAACACATATTCCGCGCCAAGCTCCTCGTATACCTTTTGGTTACGGATAGCTACCTCACCTTGTACCCACGGTACGTTTTTCCAGTTCTCCTTGCCTGCGGCGATACAATACCAATCCCAGATCGAAACGTGGGTCGGTTGTGTTTTCTCGATATACTCACGGGCGTTTTCGAGCCACGATTTTGTGAACGTGATCTGCGAGATGGGGTCCTTGCCCGACGGCATCATGTAGTTCTCGTCGAGCGGCTTATACATATTAGTCTCACGACAGAGCATAAGCTCGACTATCTCGTGGAGCTTCACGCTGTTTTCGGGTGCGTGAAACGTATTATGATAGCTATATATCTGCAAACGTCTGTCGGGATGTACCTTCGCTACCTTCTCAGCAACGTTATTCGCAAAATGTACCATAACGTCACTTTGGTTGCCAAGTGCTTTACAGTTGTCGCACTCGCACCAGTCGTCACACCAACCGTCGTTTGCGGCAATAGTGAGTGAGATAAGCTCGGGGTTATCGTTAAATTTCTTTATCGCTTCGTCTGCGATCCTGTCCGCGAACTCTTTATTTGAGTAGCAGAAATGCCAATATGTGATACCGCTGGGGTTTTTGCCGTTGGCATACCATTCGGGATGGTCTTTATATTCACTTGCGGGAACAACTTGATAGAGCCAGTGACCTGTCAACGTCTTCATACCGCCTTGATACCATCTCATACCAAGCGTAGAGCTTGCGCTGAGCACACGAGACTGTCTTGTTGTAAATCTCGGAATATGGTTGAGATATAAGTCTCCGATATCGAGCTCGAGTGTTTCAAGCTCGGGAATGATAGTCCAAAGTTCATCGTCTGCAAACCAACCGCAACCGAGCTTTTCGAGGAGCGCGGTAACTGCAAACTGTGTTCCGTTGAAGTTTCCGTCGTCGTTACCCATCAAAACAACGAAGTTGCCTTTTTGAGATACGGTAACGCTCTCTTTTCCCGGATATCCGTGCTCGTTCTTATAGCCGAGCTTTTCGGTTACCTCGCTTTCGCCAACGGCAAAATAGAGTATTCCGGTTTCGTCAAGAAGCTCACTTACTATCGCAACGTTCCAGCCCGTCATCTTACGGATATGCGTACGCAGATCGTTCGCCGCCGCTCTCGCCTTTGCGTTCGCGCTTTTCGGACAATATATCTTCAATTTGTCTTTGTTTTCACTTGTTACAATAAAGCTTACGTTTTCCAAGATCGATTCCTCCGTGGATGTTTCAACCGACGTCTCAAGCGAAACGTCGCTTTCCGTATTGTCACCGCCGCACGATGCGAAGATCGGCAACAGCATTACGATACACAGAAAAAAGAAAATTAATCTTTTTTTCATCGCGTTTCTCCTATTGTTTTTTCTTTTTTAACACTACCGCTACAACACCCGCCACGGCAATCGCACCAACTGATGCGAGAATTATCCACCAAGGAAAACCGTTTTTCTCGCTACCGCCGCCGATTTGGCTTTCGCTTTCGTCGGCGATGCTTTCGCTATTGCTTTCATCGGTGCTTACGTCCTCGTCGTCGGGTTTATATTTCTCTCTCGAGAATTTCTCAAGTCTGAGCGCAAACTCGATATCTTGATAGAGGTAATCGTTATATTCATATTTCGCGATCAATCTATCCTTCAGCGCGGAGATATCACTCATATCACCAAACGCTTCGGTCTCGCCGACGTATTTCTCAAATCGCGCTTTCGCCCTCTCGAGAAGGAGGCGAATGCTTTCGCTTTCATGCGCGGTAAACGAGATCGCTTTATCCTTATAGATGCCGCCGACAAACTCGTCGCCGTATTGGTGGTCAACGTACGCGCCCCATTCGAAAAATCCGATTCCGTCCGCACCGCCCAGCGCAGCATCACGGATCTGTTTATACATCTCATCAAGCGTGAGCGAGAGATATGCACCGTTACCCATAATAAGATAAGTCGAATCGGTGATATATCCGTGGAACTTTTCCGTTGCCGAGCCCATAATACCTTCGGCGTAGGACATCGGATAGATTCCGTCAACCCAATTATTTTCGAGCCAAGTCGTGCTGTCTTGGAAATAGAGGTCTCTGTCCGTATCGTTGGCAACGCATGCCGTCACATAGACGTCGGGGCGTTTCTCGTTAACGAGAGCCGAAAGCTCCTCGACCATACTGTCAACGAGTCCTATCTTGAACTCTACCCAATCGTTCCAGTTGGCGTGTTTGTGAAGTTGTTGACCAATGGCGTCAAGTGTTGATTCGGGAAGCCCCGTTTTCTCTGCAAAAAGCTTTCTTGATGCATCGTCATAACCGTAGTCAACGCCGCCGAGAGAACCTTCATATCTTATATAATCCCATTGGATCCCATCGATATCATAGTTAGTTATAATATATTCAACGTATTTTTTGAAATAATCACGAAATTCACTATTTGCGGGCGAATAGAAATGGAGTTCGCTATTCCCTGCTCCGTTGGAAGATGTCAACCACTCGGGCTTCGTGTTATCCTCTGCCTTCGCGCCGAAAACAGACACGGAAAGCACGAGCTCGATTCCGTATTTCTTACAATTATTTATATATTCTTGCAAAAGGTCCATCTTTTTAAGCACAGGGTTCATTTTGAACGGCATATCCTCGGGAAGCGGGATGAATGTCTTATATCCGTTGCTGACACCGAGGCAAAGCTGGTTGATACCGAGCGACGCCATTTTTTCAACTGTTTTTGCGACTTGCGCGGGACGAGTCTCGAGCGGTTCATACCAAACGGCTCTCGTTTCAACGTCACGTATCTCAATGAGCGAACGGCGCACCGCTTTGATAAGGTTGATCGTTTCGTCGCGCTCAGCGAGTGTTTTTATCTGTTTTTGCTCTAATTTCTCAAGCTCCGCTTTTGCGGTGTCAATATCAACGAGTCGATATTCGTTCTTTGCATCCTCGAGCTCCGCGTATGCCAGATCAAGCTCACCGCGAACAGTCACAGCGAGCATTTCCTCGTTGTATTCGACCGTCAAAGTCTTTCCGGAGATAGTACATTTCGCGCCGGTAATAAAGAACGCCTTCAAAAACGCCTTGTCCTCCGGCTCGATCGCCGAAACGACGAATCCGCCGTTGGGAACCACGTTATCGTTTCCGCCTGTCGAAATGATGATTCCGTTTTTATCAACGCACGCCTCATATCCGTAGCCGTTCGTGCCTGTTTTTTCGCCCGACTTATTATATACGATGAGAGTTTCGGAATATCTCACTTCGTTATATCCCGTAAAATTGATCGTTTCCTTGTAAAACGGATCAATTATGTCCTTCGAAAACAGAACGCGCATACCATACTCATCAAAATAAGCATTATCTCCAACGTTCACCTTAGCATAAAGGTCTTTTCCAACGTCACCCGTACCCGAAACGACCATACCGCCTTTCGGGATAGAGAGGTTTTTGCCGCGTAAGTCACCACCGGGAATCTTCTCGATGACCTTGCCCTCTGCGCTAACGACGATGTTCTCGCCCCATTCGTTTTGTTCTGTTGTAGGTCTGTCCTTATAAACACACATGTAATCCGCCCAACGAGTACCGTTAACGGAATCAACTGTCGCGACCACAGTATCAGCTCCAATCGCTTCGATGCTACCCGTTATGCCTAACAACATAACGAGCGCCATTATTAGTGGTATTATCCTTTTTTTCATATTCTCTCCTTATATCGAGAAACCTTTTTTTTCGAAAAAAGGTTTCTCGTGCTCTTCCAAAAAAACTTTATATTTCGTGTTGTTTCGGTGGTATTTGGAGCTTTTTTGGGGGCTCTGCCCCCTACCCCGCAACCTTTAAAAAGGTTGACCAAACTTTTGTTTGTATTGCTTTTGTTATTATTTGTGTACCTTTGACGATTAAAGGAAACCTTTGAGAAGCTTTTTAGAGCCTTTAGAGCATCTTAACTTCTTTTTTTCCAAAGGGGACTTTTTTGCCAAGCCCACACTTTTTTAATATGACTTTTGTCCCCTTTGGAAAAAAAGCAATTAAAAAGTTTTGAAAGATTCTTAAAAAAACTTTTTCAAAAGTTTTCTTAAGTCGCCGAAGGCATATATAAATAATCACAAACAAGCGGCAGATTTAGCGGCTTTAACGGCGGTAGAGAACGCGATTTGGAGGTTAAACCCGCCCGTATAGGCATCCACGTCGATTACCTCGCCTGCAAAATAGAGCCCCGAGCATAGCTTCGACTCCATCGTTGACGGGTTGATCTCGCTGCATTTAACACCGCCCGAGGTTATGATCGCCTCGTTTACGGGCCGAGTGCCCGTTATTGTGAACGAAAGGTCTTTCAAAAGCATCAAAAGACGACGTCGTTCTTCCTTCGTTATCTCGTTGACACGCTTGTCGCCGTCGATCTCGCTTCTGAACACAACGATGTCAATAAGTTTCTTTGGTAGTAGCTCACCGAGTGAGTTTTTGAATTCTTTGTTTTTGTTCTTTTCAAAATCACGAAGGAGCCTTGCGTCAAGTGTCTTTTCGTCAAGCGCAGGCTTTAAATCAATGCTCATCGTTATCGGGAACTTGCGAATGTGCGCCGGTGCGCTAAGGATAACGGGGCCGCTCACCCCAAAATGAGTGAATAACATCTCGCCTTGCTCCGAATAGAAGTCGGATCGTAGCCATGTCGTTCTGTGAG
>JAZRTU010000170.1:0-1599 GCA_045652185.1 Eubacteriales bacterium
TTGGCCTCCGACTTAGATTATGTTGTTTTCACATTATCAGCCGCATATTTTCCAGTTTTTTGCGGTGCTCGTTGCCGTCGGAGACAATATATATTCGAGTTGTGTTGATGTTGCTGTGACCGAGAATATCTGCGAGTTTAACGATATCCCTCTCGAGACTATAAAACACCCGCGCAAAAAGATGGCGAAGGTTATGAGGAAACACCTTTTTCGCATTTACACCTGCTTGGTCGCAAAGCTTTTTCATTTCGCGCCAGATATTACTGCGGTTCATTGGTTTTCCGTTTCGCGTTATAAATATTGAGCCTGTTTTTATATTTTGCTTCGCTGCGTAGCGGAGTAATTTTTTTTGGAGTTTTCGTACTATAAAAACCGTTCTTGTCTTATCCTTCAAAGAAACAACGGCTACACCTTGACGCACTGCTTCAAGTGTTATATATTTTAATTCGCTGACACGGATCCCTGTGGCGCATATTGTTTCTATAAGCAGATTGAGTCTGAGGTTCCCGCTTTTCACAGCAGTGTTCAGCAGTTTTATATATTCATTTTTTGTCAATTCCTTTTCCTCGGGGCAATATATTTGGCGTTGGAGTTTTATCGTTTTGACTTTCAGCTCGGGTCTTCCGATAAACGAGAAAAATCCATTTATTGACGCCAACATCGAATTAATGCTTCGCGATGCATAGCCGAGACTTATAAGTTTATTTTTATATTCTATAACTGATTTTTTAACAAGCGAGGAGTTGTCGATATATTTAAAAAAAGCTCGGATGTCACGAATGTATTTTTCGATAGTGTTTTTGCTTTTCTCATCGTTTTTTAGGTATATTGAGTATTTGTAAATTTGTTTTTCAATAGTTTTTCTTTCGTTCAATTTTTTCAACCTCCCAAAACGCAAAAAAGCAGAGAAATTTTCTCTGCTTTTTATTATTGATATTAATTTTTTATACGGTTCGGATATCGCCGCCGAGGGTTTTCGATATCTTTTTGAGCACGCTGTTTGCAACTTGCTCGATCTCCGAGCCGGTAAGCGTCTTTTCGTTTGAACCGATAACGAGTCTGATCGTAACCGATTTCTTGCCTTCGGGGATCTGTTTACCCTTGTACTCGTCAACGAACTTAACGTCACGAAGGAGCTCGTTTTTCTTCGCCATAATGCAATTATAGATATCATCCCATTTTACCATCGAGTCAACGAGGAATGAGAGGTCATAATCGTTCATCGGGAATTCGGGTGTACGAACGTATTTATTCGTTCTTGAGCTGAACGGAACGAGAGCATCCATATCAAGCTCAACGAGTATTGCGGAGAGAATCTTTATGCCGCAAGCAAGCGCCGCTTTTTTCGAGAGAAGCGCGAGGTCGCCGATCTTTTTGCCGTTAAGCATAATGTTGAGCCATACCGTTTCGTCTGCCCAATAAGGCTTTTCGAGCTTTTCAAACGTGAAGCCTTCCATATGCGTATAGCGGGGCATCGAGCCGATAACGCCCTTTGCACGACGGAAGAGCGAGGATATATCGTCAGATGCGCCGACAAACGCGCAACCCAAATGCTTCTTTTGCGCCGGGAGCTTTTCGCCCTCGTATTTCGATGTATAA
>JAZRTU010000171.1:0-5689 GCA_045652185.1 Eubacteriales bacterium
AGAACACCTGACCGCCTCGTCTGAGCTCTCGTTTTATCGCCTCGTTGATTATCACATCATCGTGTTCGAGGACATATGTCTGGACGGGCATTCGATCTCCCGGTGCTTCCTCGAGGACTGACATATCGCGTATTCCCGAAAGCGCCATATTGAGCGTTCGTGGGATAGGTGTTGCGGAAAGCGTCAAAACATCGACGTTTTCGCTCATTTGTTTTAACTTTTCTTTATGGGTTACACCGAAGCGCTGTTCTTCATCAACGACCAACAGCCCGAGGTCGCGAAACTCGACGTCCTTTTGAAGAAGACGATGCGTTCCGACGATCACGTCTATTTTGCCTTTTTTGAGATCAAGAAGTGTTTGTGCCTGCTGTTGCTTTGTTTTAAAGCGGGAGATAACATCCGCTTTTATGGGGAAGCTGCGGAATCGCGAGAGCATCGTGTTATAGTGCTGCATCGCAAGTATCGTTGTCGGAACAAGGATAGCTGCTTGTTTTCCGTCGTTGACACACTTGAAGATCGCGCGAAGGGCGACCTCCGTTTTTCCGAAACCGACGTCACCGCAAAGAAGTCTGTCCATCGGTTGTGGCTTTTCCATATCTCGCTTTATCTCGTCGGATGCTGTGAGCTGACCGTAGGTCTCAACGTATTGGAAGCATCGCTCAAACTCTCGCTGATAATCGTCATCTTGAGAAAAAGCATAGCCTTCCTTTCTCATTCGCGCGGCATAAAGCTGGATGAGCTCCTTCGCGATACTCTTTGCGTTTGCTTTAGCACGCGCTTTTGCTTTCGTCCAATCTGTTCCGCCGAGTTTTGAGAGCTTCACGCTCTCGTCGCTTGCACCGATATATTTACTAACAAGGTCGAGCGCATTACACGGGACGTAAAGCACGTCGCTTCCTTGGTATTTTATCTTAATATAGTCTTTTGATACACCGTCAACGGTGAGGTTTTGGATTCCCTCATAGCGACCTATACCGTTATTCTCGTGGACAACGTAATCGCCAACGGAAAGATCGGAATAGGACATTACCTTTTCGCCCTTGCGCTTATTTCGACTGCGCTTTGTTCTTACCACTGCGCTGTCGCCCGTTCTTTCGCTTTCCGTCAATAGTGCGAAGCGCGTTCGAGCCAGTTCAAAGCCGCCGCGATACTTTCCTTCTTCATCGATGATGATATACGCGATCCCGCGCTTCACGTCACAGTCCTTCAATATCTCGGCTTCTACTCCCTTTTCGCTGAAGAGTTTCATAAGCTCTCTTGCGCTTCGTTCTGTCTTTACCGCCATTAAGACGATATAATCAGATCTCAAATAACCACTGACATCCTCAAAAAGAACATCTTCGTTCATCCAAAACGGTGTCGTTTGTTTTGTTTGGAGGGTGAATTCATCCTTATATTTATACACCTTACCACCAAGGAACATATCGAGCGAGATCATATTTTTTTCACTCGCGCCGATAAACTCGCTGTCACTCATCATCAGAAGCGCGTTTTTCATATCCAATATGCCGTTTTCGGCATTTGTTTTCACAATTTCCTGAAACTCCCAATAATATGCTTTTGCGCGATCGGTTATTCTTCGAGTATCGCTCATCAGCACTATTGCGCCATCCATATAATCGAAAAGCGTTTCATTTTCTTCGAAAAGGTGGCTGAAATAACGATCTGCAGAGCCTATCTCCCGTCCGCTTTCGACGGCATCCTTGTCTCTGGCGAGGGTTTCGATCGTTTTTGCATCCTTTGCTTTTTTCAGCATCGAATCTATGGCGTCCTTTATTCGCCCTCTCGCTTCGCTACCGAGCGGAAGCTCTGCGGCAGGAACGAGCTCGACCTCGTTTACACGCTTGAAGGAACGTTGGTCTAAGACGTCAAAGTAGCTTATTTCGTCTATCTCATCACCAAAAAAGTCAATTCTTATCGGATTTTCGGATTGCGGTGGAAATACGTCGAGAATGCCTCCGCGGACAGAGAACTGTCCTTTGCCTTCAACCTGCGGCGCATTCGTATAACCGCTGCTTACGAGCATATCGCACAGGAGCTTCAGTTCCTCTGTCTCACCGCGTTTCAGCTTTATTACGGAGTCAAAAAGCACACTTCGGGGCATCGTATACTGCATAAGCGCGTCGGGTACGGCGAGAATAACGTCATAGTCATCCGCGAATACACTCATAAGCACGCCGAGGCGTTGATGCTCCCATTCCCTGCTCTTTGCATCGAGGCTATCAAAAACATAGTCGCGTGCCGGAAAAACAAGGGCTTTTTTTCCGAGAGACTCAAGCTCCTCGCAAAGTGAATATGCTTCCTTTTCCTCGGGGACGACGAAAAGCAGCTTTCGTTTTGTTGAGTCTAAAAGAGCGCAACAAAACGGGGAGTATGCCGTACGACATACCCCTGTCATCATTATTGGCGATAAACGCCCTAAAGCGGTGACAGCCGAGAGAAACTCACTGTCACCGCGAAAAATGTCGGAAGTAATTTTGTTCATCTTACCTTAAAATAATTAGCATTCTATTGCGACTTCTTTTCCTGTTGCCGCTGATTCGTAGATAGCGTCGATCATCTTCATCAAAACAACGCCATCCTCCGGTTTTACTCTACATTCCGTTCCGTTGACGACACAATCAACGAAGTGAGCTATCTCACGCTCGAAGAGTCCGTCGAACGACAATGCCGTGCTTTCGGTCATACCGATATTTATCATATGTCCGTTCATATCGGAATATATCTCGAGCTGAGGATCTGCTACTGCGCCCGCTTTCGTTCCGAAAAGCGAGATAACGCCGCAATCCTTTTTCACGTTGAGGTTGAAGCTCGTTTCAAGCTGCATCGTCATTCCGTTATCAAATCTGATGAGTGCGGATGCGAAATCTTCAACTGTATATTTGAACATTCCGTTCGGGTTGGCTCTCCAAGCCTTTTCACCGCTTCCTGCTCTATCCATACCGAGGTTATTATAGGTCACGCCAAATGCCGAAACGGGCTTCGGTGATCCGCAGAGGTAACGAACGAGGTCCATTACGTGAACGCCGAGGTCAATAAGCGGTCCGCCGCCGCTATACTCTTTATCGCCAAACCAACCGCCGGGGCATCCGTTTCTGCGCAAATACGTTGCTTTTGTATAATAAATATCGCCAAAAGTTCCACCTTTGATGAAATCCGTCAAGAAATCCGCATCGTTACCGAAACGACGTACGAATGCAGTCATTACTATTTTATTATTCTTTTTTGCGGCATCGACCATTTCTTGCGCTTCTTTAGCATTCATCGCCATCGGCTTTTCGCAAATAACGTGTGCGCCTGCATTCAATGCGGCTACAGTTGCGCCCTTATGAGCGGCGTTCCAAGTACAAACGCTTACTGCATCGGGTTTTTCCTTTTCGAGCATTTCGTTATAATCTGCATACACAGCGGGAATACCGTTGCGAGCCGCATAATTCTTCGCCTTTTCCAAATCGATATCACAGCAAGCAACTACCTCGCAAAGATGAGGCAACGCCTTGTAGCCTTGCACATGATAGTTACTGATATTACCGTTACCGATTATCGCTACTCTTAATTTCTTATCCATTATCCTTATTCTCCAATTTCTTTGTTTTATTATAGAGAGCCATCGCGCGTTGCACGTCGCCCTTCATCATCAATTCAAGCGCTTTACACACGTCATCAAACGTTCCGCAAAGCTCCTTCAAGTCTGCAGATGACATATTCTCAAGAACGAAATCCTTCAAATCGTCACTTCCCCATTTCGAGCCGACACCGAGACGGATCCTCATAAATTCGTCAGTTCCGAGATGCTTTATTATCGATTTTAATCCATTATGACCACCTGCCGAGCCTTTTTCTCTCACTCTAACACTTCCTGCAAGAAGAGTCGTATCATCGGAGATAACGATCACGTTTTCGGGAGATAATTTATAGAAATCCATCGCATCTCTGAGTGCTTCGCCCGAGTTATTCATATATGTTTGGGGCTTCATCAAAAGCACCTTGAACCCGCCAAGGTCACATTTTTCGCAAAGCGACATATGTTTTAATCTTTTAACGCTGACGCCGAGCTTTCCTGAAAGGTAGTCAATGAGTTTAAAGCCCGCGTTATGTCTCGTATTCTCATATTCTTTTCCCGGGTTACCGAGCCCGACGATAATATAATCTATTGCACTTTTTTTAAATATCAAGAGTTTTCCCTCCGTTTTTTATCGCTATTATTTTATATGTTTTCCTTTGAATTGTCAAGAGATTTTCCGTTTTTGAGTTCTCTATCACAAAAATAAATAGTCATTGACAAAACGTTTTAACAACTTTATAGTTTTAACAACTTTTTAATTAATTTTTATAATTAATTTGCCATTATTTGATTTGCGACAAAATTTGATTTGCGACAAAAAAATGAAATCGTTAAAATACGGAATTCCGCTTTTCTTCTTCGGATTGATATTGTTTGTGGTATTAATGACTGCATTTTGATTATATGAAACAATATTTTTGTTTCTATTGACAAAATTACTTTTCTCTTGTATAATATACTCAATTATTATTTATTCTATAAGGAGGAATAAAACTATGAAAAGAATACTCGCTATTCTTCTTTGCGTATTGATGCTCGCTACCGTTTTGGTTGCTTGTGATAATACCCCCGAAGAAAGCAATCCCGGCAACACTTCCACCGGAACAACTGACGTTTCTTCTGACGAAAGCACAGTTCGTCAACTTTTCGACGGTATTGAGAAGGTTGGCGGCGACGGTAAACTCGAACTCGTTTTCCTCGTTGGTGGTACTGAATACGGCGAAAGATACGCTTCCAAAGAAATCGGTGCCGAAGAACTCAACGAGGAGCTTATCAACGATGCAGTTTTTACCAGAAACTCACTCGTTGAAGAATACCATGGCGTTAAGATCTCCGATTACAAAACAACAGCAGCGAGCGAAATGAAGACCAAGCTTGAAACACAACAAGGAGCTTCGCTCGACACCTACCAAATCGTTCTTCCTATTATGAACGATGCTGCAGGATACGCTATCCAAGATTATTTCTATGACCTTCTCGGCGATGACGTTAGTCCTTACCTTGATCTCTCTCATGAATGGTGGGACCAAAAAGCTAACACCGACCTTACCATCGGCGGAAGACTTTTCTTCACAACAGGTCACATGAGCATCCTCGACAACGAATGCACACACTGCTTCGTATTCAACAACGACCTCATCACAGAGGTTGGTCTCGAAAGCCCCTATGAGCTCGTTAAGAGCAAACAATGGACACTCGACAAGATGATGTCTATGGCTAAAGAAGTTACTAAAGACTCCGACGGCGTTAGCGGTATGGGCAACAACGATACATACGGCGCTTGGATCAACTCCGGTATGTTCCGTTCCATCTTCCTCGGCACAGGTCAAAGACTCGTTACTAAAGATGAAGACGATCTTCCTATTCTCGCAATTGGTTCTGCTGATGCAAAGAATATGATCTCCAAGATCGCGCCTATCGCAGGTGACGACAACGTTATTATCATCGATAAGATCACATCTTACGCTCCGTTTGCTGACGTTTGGGCGTTCGCTACAGATGCTGTTGCTAATAAGCGCGCATTATTCCGTGCTATCGCTCTTACAGATATCACTGAGCTTTCCGCATACGATTGTGACTACGGTGTGCTTCCCGCACCTCTCGCTGATACAAACCAAGACAGCT
>JAZRTU010000172.1:0-2381 GCA_045652185.1 Eubacteriales bacterium
CGACATGGCTACGATCCGACTTATAAACGAGAATTCACCGCTGCAAAAGAGGATAATCTCCTCGGAAAGTCGTGAAAGATGCATCATAATGATCGATATCGCACTCATCAGTTCCAAACAGAAATCGCGGTCGGAAACGCCGTCGAGGCTGTTTTCGCATATCCCATCAAACCCCAAAAGCTCTGCCGTGCGGTCACGGTCGATATCATACGTCGTTCCTGCAAGCGCGCAAGAGCCGAGCGGTGAGAAATTCATTCTTGCCGCCGCATCGAGTATGCGCGAAACATCGCGCTTGAACATCATTCCGTATGCGAGTATGTAGTGTGCGAACGTTATAGGCTGCGCACGTTGAAGATGCGTGTAGCCGCTCATTATAGTGTCCTTGTTGTCGGAAGCAACGTCGGTTATCGTCTTGATGAGTGTTTTCAGAAGCGTGATTATTTCACTTGCCTCGTCACGAAGGAAAAGACGGAGATCGGTCGCCACTTGGTCGTTACGGCTACGCGATGTGTGGAGTCTCTTTCCCGTGTCGCCAATTCTTGCCGTCAGCTCACCCTCAACGAACGAGTGAATATCTTCCGCTGTCATATCTATCTCGAGCTTTCCGTTTTCGATGTCCTCGAGTATCTCAGAAAGCGTTGTAGTAATTTTTTCCGCCTCGCTTTTTTCTATAATGTTCTTTTCACCGAGCATCGTCGCGTGCGCGATCGAGCCGAGAATATCTTGACGGTACATCTTTGAGTCGAAGCTTATCGACGAGTTGAAATCGTCTGCGGCGGCATCAAGCGCCTTATGAAACCGCCCTGTCCAAAGTTTTGCCATATCTTTTCACCTTTTCAATATATTGAAATTTTCCTCAAAACGACAATCGCCTTGAGGAAAATCAAAAAATCTGTTATTTTGGAATTATTTGCCGAGTTTTTCTTTGAGTTTTGCTTGAACTTTAACAGGAAGTCCGAAGAGGTTGATAAATCCTGCGGCATCAGCTTGGTTGTATACGTTGTCTTCGTCAAAAGTAGCGATCTCGGGATCATAGAGAGAGTATTCGCTCCAAACACCTGCGTTGATCATATTACCCTTGTAAAGCTTCAAGCGCACCTTACCTGTAACGTTTTCCATCGCTTTGTCAACGAATGCGGAGAGTGCCTCACGAAGAGGAGTGAACCATTGACCGTTGTAAACGAGGTCAGCGAACGTGATAGCGAGCTCTGCCTTTTTGTGCGCAACATATTTGTCAAGACAAAGTGTCTCGAGAACGTTGAGTGCTTTGTAAAGTATTGCTCCGCCGGGGGTTTCATATACACCACGACATTTCATACCAACAAGACGGTTTTCGACGATATCGAGAAGACCGATACCGTTTTTGCCACCGATCTCGTTGAGCGCGAGAACGATCTCTTTACCGCTCATCTTTTCGCCGTTGAGCGAGGTAGGAACACCGCTTTCGAATTCGAGAGTGATGTATGTGGGTTCATCGGGCGCTTGGAGAGGAGAAACACCGAGCTCGAGGAATCCTTCCTTTTCATAAGTAGGCTCGTTGCCGGGATCTTCGAGGTCGAGACCTTCGTGAGAAAGGTGCCAAAGGTTCTTATCCTTGGAATAGTTAGTCTCACGGCTGATTTTGAGCGGGATGTTGTGCGCCTCTGCGTATTCGATCTCTTCTTCACGAGATTTGATCGACCATTCACGCCAAGGAGCGATTATCTTCATATCGGGCGCAAACGCCTTTATAGCAAGCTCAAAGCGAACTTGGTCGTTACCCTTACCTGTGCATCCGTGACAAATAGCATCAGCACCCTCGGCAATAGCTATCTCACAAATACGTTTTGCGATAATAGGACGAGCGAAGGAAGTACCGAGCATATAGCTTTCATAAAGTGCGCCTGCCTTGAGTGTCGGGAAAATGTAGTCTTCAACGAACTCATCGGTGAGGTCTTCGATATAAAGCTTCGAAGCACCTGTCTTGAGCGCTTTTTCCTCGAGTCCTTCAAGTTCATCGGCTTGACCAACGTTACCCGAAACGGCGATAACCTCACAGTTGTTATAGTTTTCCTTCAACCACGGAATTATTATAGAAGTGTCGAGTCCGCCGGAATAAGCGAGAACGACCTTTTTGATATCTTGTTTGTTCATTTTTATAACCCTTTCAATATGCTTATATTAAACAACTTATTAATTATAACACCATCTCGTAAATATGTCAATAGATGCATAATATTCAAGTGAACGTGCATATTATACATCTATTATGCAACAAAGTCAATAGTCAAACTATATAATTTTCAAATTAAAACAATATTTTTTTATGCGAATTGTATAATTATTTGTTGACACATAGAGCAAATGGTGCTATAATTCGAACGTACAAAAAGAATAAACGC
>JAZRTU010000173.1:0-9520 GCA_045652185.1 Eubacteriales bacterium
CCAAAATTTTCCAAAGGGGGAGAAACGGCTTTGCCGTTTGCTCCCCAAGTTTTGCTTCGCAAAACTTGAAACTTCTCTATAGAAAGTTTCCCTTTGGTCGCCGAAGGCATATATAAACAACAATAATATTAGTCAGCGAAGCAGTCTTTGCGGGAGAGGTTGATTCTTCCTTTTTCGTCGATCTCGATGACCTTTACTTTGATGGTATCGCCGATCGAAACAACGTCCTCGACCTTAGCAACACGCTTTTTGTCGAGCTTGGAGATGTGAACCATACCCTCTTTACCGGGCGCGAACTCAACGAACGCACCGAAGTTCATAATGCGAGTAACCTTGCCTGTGAATTCCATGCCAACTTCAGGCTCGAATACGATAGCGTTGATGATGTCGAGCGCCTTGTAAGCATTGTCTTTGTTGACTGCGCAAATAAATACCGAACCGTCGTCCTCGATGTCGATTTGAGCACCGGTGTCAGCAACGATCTTTTGAATAACCTTACCGCCTGTACCGATTACCTCACGGATCTTCTCGGGATCGATCTTTGTTTGGATCATCTTGGGCGCATATTCGGAAACGTCATCTCTCGGAGCTGCGATGCAGGGCATGAGAATGTCGTTGATGATGTAGAGACGACCGTTGCGTGTTGTCTCAAACGCGTTTTTGATGATCTCAGGAGTAAGACCGTCGATCTTGAGGTCCATTTGGATGGATGTGATACCGTTAACAGTACCTGCAACCTTGAAGTCCATGTCGCCGAAGAAGTCTTCGAGACCTTGGATGTCGATCATTGTCATCCAACGCTCACCCTCGGTGATAAGACCGCAGGAAATACCTGCAACGGGATTCTTTATCGGAACACCTGCGTCCATAAGTGCAAGTGTGGAACCGCAAACTGATGCTTGTGATGTCGAACCGTTGGAAGAAACTACCTCGGATACAACACGGATAGCATAGGGGAACTCTTCTTTGGAAGGAAGTACAGCCTCGAGCGAACGCTCAGCGAGCGCACCGTGACCGATCTCACGACGTCCGGGTGAACGGGAAGCTTTTGCTTCACCGGTAGAGAAACCGGGCATGTTGTAGTGGTGCATGTATCTCTTGGTGTCTTCTTGGTCAATACCATCAAGAAGTTGAACCTCGCGCAAAGGAGCGAGAGTAGCAATAGACATAACTTGAGTTTGACCGCGAGTGAACATACCTGAACCGTGTGTTCTGGGGAGTATGTCAACCTCAGCTGCGAGCGGACGGATCTCGTCCATTCTTCTGCCGTCAACACGCTTTTGCTCGTCGAGCAACCAACGGCGTACAATGTTCTTTTGAAGCTTGTACATGCATTCGTTGATCATAACTGTGCTGTCGGGATATTCTTCTGCGAGAGCCTCAAATACTCTGTCATAAATGGGCTTGAGTCTTGCATCGCGAACAGTCTTGTCGTCTGTGTCGAGCGCGAGCTTAACGTCCTCTGTAGCCATCTCAGCGATCTTGTCGTAAAGATCGTGGTCAACCTCGCAGGAGGGATAATCAAACTTGGGCTTACCAACCTCAGCAACGATCTCGTTGATAAAATCAATAATAGCCTTGCTTTCGTTAAACGCTTTCATGATAGCTTCGTAAACGATATCATCGGGAATTTCTTTAGCGCCCGCTTCGATCATAACTACCTTTTTAGCGGAAGAAGCAACTGTGAGCTCGAGTGTGCTCTTTTCTCTTTGTTCAGCGGTCGGGTTAGTAACGATCTCGCCGTCAACATAGCCCATGAAAAGACCTGCGATCGGTCCGTTCCACGGAATATCGGAAATAGAAAGCGCGATCGACGCACCGATCATACCTGTGATCTCAGGTGAGCAATCGGGGTCAACGGACATAACCATAAGGTTAAGACAAACGTCGTTGCGAAGATCCTTCGGGAAGAGAGGACGAACGGGTCTGTCAATAACACGAGAAGTAAGAATAGCTTTTTCACCGGGACGGCCTTCGCGTCTGTTCCAGCTTCCGGGGATCTTACCAACGGAATAAAGACGCTCCTCAAAATCAACGGAAAGGGGAAGGAAGTCGATGCCATCTCTGGGGGATGCGGAAGCAGTAGCCGTAGCGAGAATAACAGTGTCGCCGTAACGAACGAGCGCACTACCGTTTGCGAGCTGAGCAACCTTGCCTGTCTCAACAACGAGCGGTCTGCCTGCTACTGTAGTCTTGAATACCTTGTAGTTCTCAAACATAATTTTTTCTCCTTTAGAATTTTGAATTTTAGAATAGTGTTTGATTTTATCGGCATTCTGCACTTAAATACACCGCAAAAGCGTTTTGAAGCATATTTAACTGCATAATGCCGAAGCAACGGAAAAACGGTAAACAGGCTTGACTGTGTATAATATCCACAGTCAAGCCCAATAAAATGCTTATTTACGAAGACCCAATCTCTCAACGATGGAACGGTAACGTTCAATGTCAACCTTCATAAGGTAGTTAAGAAGGTTTCTTCTGTGACCAACCATCTTAAGAAGACCTCTGCGGCTGTGATGGTCTTTTTTGTTGACCTTCAAATGCTCGGTGAGGGTGTTGATACGGAAGGAAAGAATAGCGATTTGCACTTCGGGCGAACCTGTATCTCCTTCGTGGATTGCATACTCGTTAATGAGCGCCGTTTTTTGTTCTTTCGTAATCATTTCGAAAGTACCTCCAAAAATAAATAATATCTGCGTTTCGCTGAGCTCGGGTTGAGGTTATCCCGTTGCCAAGCGTACGCATCGTTAATGATACCACAAAAAAACCGATTTGTAAATAGTATTTCGTCATTTTTTTGATTTTTTATATTTTCCCCTAAAAAAGAGTAATTATAATTAATATTATATACTAAATATATAAATTGAAAATAGTTTTATCGTCTTGCAAAAAGAATAAAACTGTGATATACTAAAATATAATGCGATAAGTATTGCTGGTGGAGGGAATTCGTGAAGAAAATATTTTGTGTTTTTGTGATGACGATGATGTGCCTCGCCGTTTTGAAAATGAACGCGGCGGCAGTATCGGAAATCAAACTTGAAGACGTAACAATCGAATATACTCCCGAAGGCTATATGCCGAAAGCGGAATTCAGTGAAGATTTGACAGAATCTGATATATGTTACCTTGCCATCAATAAAGAAAGCGGACTTCCCGTCGAGCTTCCGCTCGTGAACGTCGGTGAGTATGTTGTGAAAGCATATGCAACTATCGAGGAGAGCGAAATATCCGATATCGCAAACGTAATAATAACCCCTGTGAAAGCGATCATCTCGATCGATTATGATAAGCTTCGCTATACCGGCGATGAGATCATCCCCGAGTATACGGTGTATCCCGAGTGGACCGCCGATCTTTTTCAACTAAACGTAACTTATACATACTATAAAAGCAACGATCCCAAAAGCGCAAAGCTTGTAAATGCCCCGAAACAGCTCGGAACGTATTTCGTAAAAATGACTCCCTATGGAACGGGCGATAATATAGAATGTGACGGAAAAGCATATATCCTCACTATCGCCGAAAACAGAGGCAAAAAGTTGTCCGAGTCGAAAAGAACTGCCCCGCTTGGCAGTGGTATCAGCGGTGACGTTGAAGATTTGAACGTGGTGTATAACGGCAACGCGCCGACTATAAAGTATGAAATGACTCCCCACGCCGCAACCCCCGATCTCTACTTCAGATTGATCGGTACCAACGACGAGCCCGTCGCAGAGCTCCCGACCGAACCGGGTGAATATGAAGTCACCGCAGTGTTGTGCAATCAGGTCATCGATAGAGCAACGCTTTTGATAGAAAAAAAGATACCGACCTATACATTGGAACAAACGACCTATATCTATAGTCCCTCTGGCGTCGTGCCGCACGTTACTTCAAGAGAAGAACCCAACTTGACTTTTGATATCGTTGCTTATCTTGTCGATGAAAATGATGAGCCCGTCTCATCTCAACAGCTACCACTGAAAAAGCCCGGAAAATATCTTTTGATAATCAACCCGTCAGACATTACCCACTATCAAACGTTATATAGCCCTGAATATGTCTACGTGGAAAAATGCACTCCGAAAATAACCGGTGAAACACGCGAATTCAGTTATGACGGCTTTGCAAAAAATATAAATTATACCGTTACACCCAATTGGGTGAATAGTAAAATAGAGTATTATTCGCTTGATGAAAACGGTGAGATCATTCCGTCTTTAGATACAGACCCACCGATAAACGTAGGAAATTACGTTGCAGTGATCCAAGTTGATGAAACCGAATACGTAAAAGAAGCCTCTCTGAAGGTGTATTTTTCGATCGACGAGGCATTCTCGTCAACGGTCAGCCGACCCGAACAATCTAAAACCGAATATTTATTTCTCGGGAAAGCAACGCCACAGTTTACCTTTATAATGATTTCGATTCCGCTTGCTTTGATAGTGTTGTTCTTTGTGATAGTATTTTGCGGACGAAAAAAGCGCTGATATAATATAAGGAGATATTACCAAATGAGTATATTGGAAGCGATATTCTACGGAATAGTGCAAGGACTGGCAGAGTTTTTACCGATATCAAGCTCGGGACATCTTTCGGCTATCCAAAATCTGTTTGGAGGAAAAAACCTCGAAACCGATTTCTTTACCTTCGATGTGCTTTTGCATCTCGGAACTCTCGCCGCAGTTATGCTTGTGTACCGTAAAGACGTCTTCAAATTGATAAAAGGATTTTTCTCCCTTGTGAAAAAAATATTCAAGGGCGAGTTAAAAAACGGACTCGAGAAATATGAAAAACTTGTAATCTGCCTCGTAATAGCAACCTTGCCTCTTATCCCCGCAGCCTTTGTAAAGGATTACGTTGAGGCATTGTACGGAATGACGAAGGTCATCGGGGGATTGTTGATAATCAACGGACTTATGCTTTTCGTGTCCGATAAGCTTGCAAAAAAACAGGGCGGGGAAATAACCCAAAAACGCGCCCTCGGAATCGGACTTGTCCAGCTTTGCGGACTCCTTCCGGGAATATCAAGAAGCGGCTCAACGATAACGGGCGGACTTCTCTTGGGCGTGGAAAGAAAAGAAGCGGTGAAATTCTCGTTTTTGCTCTCTATCCCCGCAATAGTAGGTGCGAACATATTGTCCGTGTTCGATCTCGCGGAGCATCCGATATCAAGCTCAGAGATATTGCCGTATGTAATAGGAATGATAACCGCAGCTATAGCAGGCATCGCGGCAATAAAATTATTGGAATATATAACAAACAAAAATAAATTCGGAGTATTTACCGTATATTGTGCAGCCGTAGGCGTGCTTTTGCTCATCTTCGGTTGAAAATGATAATGGAGATAAAAAATGGCAGAAAAGAAAACCAAAGCCAAAAAAACGCTTGAACCAAAAAAACAAACGGCGGCTCAAAAAAAACAAGCCGTTAATGAAAGCATAAAGAAAAGGCAACGCAAACGCACCCTTTTGCATGCGTTAACACCTTGGGTGCTCGCGATAATTGCGATATATCTCGTAGTTTGCTACGTAGTGAAATATGCAGCTTCAGACCATATGGAGCTTGTCGGTGTCGTTGGAAAAGGAATCGTCGGAGTAACGCTCGGACTCTTCGGAATAGGCGGATTTTTGATCCCCGTATATTTGTTTAATATCGCATTTTCATATAAAGAAGCGCTTGAAAACAATGCATTGAAATCAAAAACGGTCTTCAACGTGCTTAACCTCGTGTTTGTTTCAATGCTCTCCCACCTTTTGACAGCAGGACGAATGACCGAAACACTCGGCGAGCTTTTTGATAAAGTAGTAATAAAAGACCTCTATTCATATGGCGCAACGCTCCAAAGCGGAGGCGTCGTTGGCGGAACTCTTTGCGAAATGCTTGGAATGCTTCTCGGAAGTGTCGGCGCAATGATCGTGTGTGTCGTATTGGCATTCGTGACGTTCGTGTTCTTGTGCGGCGTAACACCGGCTGATATTTTCCGTTGGATCTCCGACCGCTTTAAAGAGAATAAAGCAATAAGAATAGAAGAAAAACGAATTCGTATCGAAGAAAACGAAAAACGCAAAAAAGAACAAGAAAAAATAAAAGCGCAACAAGAAAAAGAAAAGAAAGCGGCTAAAAAAGAGGAAAAATTTGTTTTCCCGACGATCCCCGAGGAGGATCTGAAGAGCCACGAAGATAAAGAAGAAAAAGAGGATCAAACGGAAAAACAAGAACTTCCTCCCGAAGAGCCAAAGAAAAAGGAGGAACAAGACGTGATAAGAACTATCCCCGAACTTGCCCAAGCAGGCGAAAAACTCCCTTGGGAGAAAAACGAAGTACCCGAAGAGAGCGCGGCTACGATAAACGAAGAGCCCCAAGCCGCAGAAGAACCTACCCCCGTGTCGAACGCAGAATCTCCGTCGGAAGAACTTCCTTGGGAAGAAGAATCGGAGCCCGAAAGCGAAAACGGCGAAGAACCGCCCCAAATCGATTGCGAAGAAGTTGAGTCAAAACCAAAATACATCTTCCCACCGATCTCGCTCCTCGTACAAGGCAGTGATAACACCGTCGGTATGACACAAGCTCAGCTTCGTGAAACATCCGAAAAACTCATAGAGGTGCTCGAAAGCTTTAACGTAAAAACAACAATGCTCGATACGTGCTGCGGACCGACCGTAACGAGATACGAGCTTCAACCCGAAAAAGGCGTAAAGATAAAAGCGATCTCGAACCTCGCGGACGATATCGCACTCCACCTTGCCGCGAGAAGCGTAAGAATCGAAAGTCCGATCCCCGGAAAATCAGCCGTAGGCATCGAGCTACCGAACGAAACGATATCAATAGTAAGACTTCGCAACCTTCTTGAAACGAAAGCGTTCAAGGATGCAAAAAGTAAATTGTTCACCTGTCTCGGTATGGACGTCGCAGGCAACCCGATCTACCTCGATATCGCTCGAATGCCCCACCTCCTCATCGCAGGTGCAACAGGTATGGGTAAATCGGTATGTATCAACTCTATCGTAGTATCACTTCTCTATAAAGCATCACCCGATGACGTAAAATTGTTGATGATCGACCCGAAAAAGGTTGAACTCAACGTGTATAGCGGTATCCCGCATCTCCTCGTTCCGGTTGTGACCGATCCCAAAAAAGCCGCAGGCGCGCTTAACTGGGCAGTAACCGAAATGGAACGCCGATTCTCGCTCATCCAAGAGGTTGGCGCCCATGACTTGCTCGAGTATAACGAAATGACAGAGGGCGATCCCGAAAAAGAACACCTCACCCAGATCGTTATCTTCATCGACGAGCTTGCCGACTTGATGATGACCGCGAAGGACGACGTTGAAACGTCGATCTGCCGTCTCTGTCAAAAAGCAAGAGCCGCAGGAATGCACCTCGTTATCGGTACTCAACGTCCGTCAGTTGACGTCGTAACCGGACTTATCAAATCAAATATCCCCTCGCGTATCGCATTCACGGTTGCATCACAGGTTGACTCAAGAACGATCATTGATGCCGCAGGCGCAGAAAAGCTGATGGGGCGCGGTGATATGCTCTACGCACCCGTCGGAATGATGAAGCCGATAAGAGTCCAAGGCTCGTTCGTGGAAACGAAAGAAGTCACCGCCGTTTGCGAGTATATTAAGAAAACAGCCGCAACGGGATATAATATGGATATCATCGAAAGCATCGAGAAAGAGGCGCGTATGTGCGGTGAAAAACCCTCGAAACGCGCAATGCTCGAAAGCGAAGGCGGAGGCGGCGACGAACTCCTCAGCGACGAAATGATACTTCCCGCGATCCAAGTTTCGATTGACGAGCAAACCGTCTCAACGTCACTCTTGCAGCGCAAATTGAAGCTCGGTTATTCAAGAGCTGCGAAAATAATCGATATCCTCGAGCAACGAGGCTATGTAAGTAAATTCGAACCCTCAATAAAAGGCAGAAGAATAAATATAACACAAAACGAACTTGAAGAGCTGAAAATGAAATTGCTCGAAGAGGAAGTTGACGAATAAGAAAGGAATTAAAAAATGAAAAACACAGATAAGACGATGGAGAAGATCGTCTCCTATTGTAAATCGAGAGGCTTCGTCTTCAGCGGAAGCGAGATCTACGGCGGTCTTGCAAACACATGGGATTACGGTCCTTTGGGCGTAGAGCTCAAAAACAACGTAAAAAAAGCTTGGTGGAAAAAATTCGTCCAAGAAAACCCCTATAACGTAGGACTCGATAGCGCGATCCTCATGAACCCGAGAGTATGGGTAGCAAGCGGTCACGTTGTAAACTTCAATGACCCGCTCATCGACTGTAAAGCTTGTAAGCTCCGCCACCGCGCCGATAAATTGGTCGAGGATTGGGCGAAAGCAAACGGCGTAGAAGTAGTATGCGACGGTATGACTAATGACCAACTCTATGAGTATATTATGGAGCATAAGGTTACCTGCAATTGCGGAAAATGTGACTTCACACCCATCAGAAAATTCAATATGATGTTCAAAACATTCCAAGGCGTTACCGAGGATAGCCAATCCGAAGTATACCTCCGTCCCGAAACAGCGCAAGGTATCTTCGTAAACTTCAAAAACGTTCAAAGTACAACGAGAAAGAAAGTACCCTTCGGCGTTGGACAGATCGGTAAATCCTTCCGTAACGAGATCACTCCCGCTAACTTCACCTTCCGTACCCGTGAGTTCGAACAAATGGAGCTCGAGTTCTTCTGCAAACCCGGAACCGACCTCGAATGGTTCGAATATTGGAGAAGCTATTGCGAAAACTTCCTCCTCGGCTTGGGTATGAGAAAAGAATCCCTCAGAACGAGAGACCACGCGAAAGAGGAACTCTCCCACTATTCAAAAGCAACGACCGACTTCGAGTTCTTGTTCCCGTTCGGTTGGGGCGAGCTCTGGGGCGTTGCTGACCGTACCGACTTCGACCTCAACGCACATATGAGCGAAAGCGGAGAGGATATGTCCTACTTCGACGACGCAACAGGCGAAAAATACGTTCCCTACGTTGTTGAACCTTCCCTCGGTTGTGACCGTGTCGCTTTGGCACTCCTCATCGACGCATATGATGAAGAAATCCTCACAAGCGCAGACGGAAAAGAAGACGTAAGAACAGTGCTTCGTATCCATCCGACACTCGCTCCCTTCAAAGCGGCAGTTCTTCCTCTCTCGAAGAAATTGTCCGAGAAAGCATTGGAGATACAAGCAGAGCTTTCGAAATACTTTATGGTCGATTTCGACGAAAGCGGCTCTATCGGTAAACGTTACAGAAGAGAAGACGAGATCGGTACACCTTTGTGTATCACCTATGACTTCGAAAGCGAAAACGACGGTTGCGTAACTGTAAGAGACAGAGATACAATGGAGCAAGTCCGTATCCCGATTTCCGAAGTTAAAGCATATATCGAAGAAAAGATCAAATATTAATTCCCAAAAAAATGGCAGAAATTTTCTGCCATTTTCTTTTTTTTGAATAAAAAAAGAAAAAAGAAGTACAATATATCGTGGGCGAATCAATGAATAGCAAAAATATGAACAAA